>JBJHDJ010000013.1:0-18724 GCA_050486485.1 Porticoccaceae bacterium | reverse complement strand
GACCAGGAGCAGAGGAACGCGGTCTTCCATGTCACGGAAGCTGGAGACATCATGCTCGATGGTCGCCGCATCGATGTACGCGCCGTGCGCGCCAATGTGGAGCGGATTCACGCGGAAAACCCGCAAGCCAAGGTCATCATCAGCGCCCACCCCAGGGCGCGGACCGAGTTGTTCGTGCAGATTTCCGACCAGGCGCGGGAAGCGGGTGTCTATGACATCTCACTATCCACCCAGGAACGCTGACCCCTCGGCGCCCTTTGGGTAAAATTCACCGAGCACTAAAAAGCCCGGAATGTTCCGGGCTTTTTAGTCGGCGGTTGCCCGCCTCTGGAATCGGTGCGCGGCGCTACTTGATCTTGGCTTCCTTGTAGATCACATGCTGGCGAACCACCGGGTCGAACTTCTTGAATTCGAGCTTTTCGGGGGTGGTGCGCTTGTTCTTGGTGGTGGTGTAGTAATGACCGGTACCGGCGCTGGACACCAGCTTGATCTTGTCACGATTTGACTTGGCCATGCTTCAACTCTCCTGAAAGGGGCCTCGCTGCGAACGGGCCTGGAATTCTGTTCAGCCTGGGGGGCTTGCCTCAGACCTTGCCACCGCGCCCGCGGATATCGGCCAGCACCTTGTCGATGCCGTGCTTGTCGATGGTGCGCAGCCCCTTGGTGGACACCCGCAACTTGATGAAACGCTTCTCGGACTCGACCCAGAAACGGTGGGTGTGCAGGTTGGGCACGAAACGCCGACGGGTTCTGTTGAGGGCGTGGGATACATTGTTACCGGACATCGGCTTCTTGCCGGTGACCTGACATACTCTGGACATGATGCTGCCTCTACAAGCCTGTGGGCCGGCTTGCACCGACCGATTCCCCTTGCCAGCCAGGGGCAAGGAAACGAATTCACACGGGGGGGCCCCGCGAGGAGGCGCGATTTATACCAGAGCCCGGGGGCAAAATCAAACGCCAGTGGCAATGTGGCCCTTTACACCAACCCCCGTTCCGCCATGGAAACGGCGCAACCGGCACCCACCACGATATGGTCCAGCACCCGCACATCCACCAGGGACAGCGCCTCCTTCAGGCGGCGGGTGATGGCGGCGTCATCGCGGCTCGGTTCCGCCACACCGGAGGGGTGGTTGTGACCGAAGATCAACGCCGAGGCATTGTGATGGAGGGCACGGCGCACCACCTCCCTGGGATACACGCTGGCGCCGTCGATGGTGCCGAAGAACATCTCCTCGCTGTCGATGAGGCGATGCTGGCTGTCGAGAAACAGGGCCACGAACACTTCCTGGTGACGCCCCGCCAGCATCGCCTGCAGGTAGCGCATCACGGTATCGGGCCGGGTGAACACCTGGTCGCGCCGCAATTCCTCCGCCAGGTGGCGGCGGGACAACTCCAGCACCGCCTGCAACTGGGCGTACTTGGCGGCGCCCAGCCCACGGGCGGCGCAGAAGGCGGCGGCATCGGCGGCCAGCAGATGGCCAAGTCCACCGAAGCGGGCAATGAGGTCGCGGGCCAGATCCACCGCGGAAAGCCCGCGGATTCCCGTGCGCAGAAAGATTGCCAGCAGTTCGGCATCCGACAGGGCGGCGGGGCCCCGCTCCAGCAACTTTTCCCGGGGGCGCTCACCCTCGGGCCAATCCCTGATTCCCATGTGTCACTCTCCAACGATCCGTGTTGTTTCGAAAACGCCCGGGGCAGTGGTATCTTAGCTGTCTTGTTCCCGATAGGCAGACTTTATTCATGGGATTCCTCGCCGGCAAGCGTATTCTTCTGGGGGTCAGCGGTGGCATCGCCGCCTACAAGAGCGCCGACCTGGTGCGCCGCCTCCAGGACGCCGGCGCCGAGGTGCGGGTGGCCATGACCCCCGCCGCCGCGGAGTTCGTCACCCCCCTGACCTTTCAGGCCCTGTCCGGGCACCCCGTGCACAGCGACCTGCTGGACCCGGCGGCGGAAGCGGCGATGGGGCATATCGAGCTGGCCCGCTGGGCCGACCTGGTATTGGTTGCACCGGCCACCGCCGACTGCATCGCCAAGCTGGCGGCGGGCATTGCCGACAACCTGCTGCTGGCCACCTGCCTGGCGACACCCGCCCCCATTGCCGTTGCGCCGGCCATGAACCAGGGCATGTGGAGCAAGGACAGCACCGCCGCCAACCTGCAACTGCTGCGCGCCAGGGGGTTCACCGTTCTCGGTCCCGACAGTGGTAGCCAGGCCTGTGGCGATGTGGGTCCAGGGCGCATGCTGGAACCCCTGGCAGTGGTCGCGGCCCTGGAGCCCCTGTTTGCCAGCGGTCTTCTGGCTGGAAAAAAGGTGGTCATTACCGCTGGTCCCACCCGGGAAGCCATTGATCCGGTTCGTTATATCTCCAATCACAGTTCAGGCAAAATGGGCTATGCCCTGGCCGCCGCCGCCGCGGAGGCAGGCGCCGACACCTGGCTGATCAGCGGCCCCACCGGCCTGCCCACCCCCCACGGGGTCAAGCGGGTGGATGTCACCTCCGCCGAGGAAATGCTGGAGGCGACCCTGGCCGCCGTGGCGGGGTGCCAACTGTTCATTGGCGCCGCCGCCGTGGCGGATTACAGGGCCGCCAGCGTCGCCAGTAATAAGATCAAAAAACAGGAAAAGGACGACACCATGACCCTGGAGCTGCGCAAGAACCCGGACATCATCGCCGCCGTCGCCGCCCTCCCCGCCCCGCCCCTCACCGTGGGCTTCGCGGCGGAGACCTGCGATCTCGAAACCCACGCCCGCCAGAAGCTCGACCGCAAGGGGCTGGATGCGGTGATCGCCAACGATGTGTCGCGCGGGGATATCGGCTTCAACAGCGACGACAACCAGGTGCTGCTGATGACCCGGGAGGGCGCGGACTGGTTGCCGCTGATGAGCAAGCAGCAACTGGCGAGAGAACTCATCGCACGACTCGCAGCCCGGCTTTGAGGGCCAGCGGCCTCGATGACTTCAGTGAACACCCTGTCAGCAACGGGCGCCGACCCTTGAACAAGGGCTTGCTGGCCAACCGTCCCCGCCTGCCCGGCTGGTGCCTGGCCGCCCTGGCGATCATCATCCTCGCCACGGCCGCGGCTGTGCCCACCCTGCGCCATCACTTGGTGACGGCGCCCCATCACCAGTCCATCAACACGGATCTGCAGGCCAGGGCCGACCGTTACGGAGCCCTGGTGGATGCCCATGTCGAGGAACTCGCCACCCTGCTCGACCGCTTGCTGCGGCAACTGGAGCCCGCCTCCGCCCTGGCCGAGGCCAGGACACTGCTCGATCAGGGACTGGCGGAACCGGATCCCAACCTGCGACCCAGCCTGAGGGTCACCAGCGACCCCATCAGCCAGTGGCAGGAGCTGGCCCAGTCCCGGGCCGGGGGCGACATCGAGCTGTTCCTGGTGGGCGACGATCCCAGAACCTTCCCCCTGCGGGGCAACTACATCGCCGAAACCCTCCACGAGGAGGCCCTGCAGGGCCAGCGTCCCCCCGCCCAGGCCGCCATGGTCAATGTCTGGGGTATCTACCTGGCCCTGCCCGTCCGGGACGGTGATACCGTCATGGGGGCCGTCATCCTGCGGGCGCCGGTGGCGCCGCTAAGGGACAGGATTGTCGCCGCCAGCGACGGCCTGGACCATGTGGAGCTGCTGCAACAGGCCCGCGGCGGGCGGGTTGGGCGACTGCTGAGCGCGGGGCCAGCGGTGCAGGACACCTTTTCCGCCACCAGCAGCACCGGGATACCCAATTGGCGGGTACAGGTCCGCTCCACGGCGCCTCTGTTGGCCAGCATCAAACCGCCGGTGGTGGCTTTCGGCGCCGTGCAACTCGGCCTGTGGAGCCTGGCCCTGTTGCTGTGCGGCATCCTGCTGAAAATCAATCTGCGGTTCCAAGGTCCGGCGGCGCAACCCGCCGCCACGCGCATCGACCCGCGAGACGACCTTTTCACCGAAAGGTTCATCCGCGAGGCGCCGAGCTTTCTCACCCCCGTGCCGGCACCCAAGCAGGGGAAGCGGACAGAGCCGCCACCCCCGCCCGGGCCGCAATACCGCTATCCCCGCCAGGTGTTCCGCGACTACGACATTCGCGGCATCGCCGGCAGCGAAATCACCACCGATTTCGCCACGGCCCTGGGCCGCATGCTGGGTACCCTGGCCATGGAGAAGGGCGACGACACCCTGGCGGTGGCCATGGACGGGCGCCAGTCCAGCCTGGAGCTGGCGGACGCCCTGTGTCAGGGAATCCAGTCCAGCGGCTGCGATGTGGTGCGCATCGGCATGGCGCCGTCACCGGTGCTGAACTTTGCCCTCCGCATCCTGCCCCAGACTCGCTCCGGCGTGATGGTCACCGCCAGCCACAACCCGGCCTCCCACAATGGCTTCAAAATGGTGTTCAACAACCATGTGCTGAGCAGCGCCGAGATTCTCGACCTACACGAGCGCATGGAAGCGGGCAATTGGCTCCAGGGCGAGGGAGAATGCGAGGAGGCATCGGTCACCGAGGATTACCTGGACGCGGTGCTGCGGGAAATCATTCCCCCCATGGGACTCAAGGTGGTGATCGACTGCGGCAATGGTGTCGCCGGTCTGCTGGCCCCGGAATTGTTCCGCCGCCTGGATTGTGAGGTGGTGGAGCTGTATTGCGAGGTGGATGGCGCCTTCCCCAATCACCCACCCGACCCCACGGTGGCGGAGAACCTCGCCACCCTGATCGACCGGGTGGTCTCGGAACAGGCGGACCTGGGGCTGGCCTTCGACGGCGATGGCGACCGCCTGGTGGCGGTTGCCGCCAGCGGTCGCATTGTGTGGCCGGATGAGCTGCTGATGATCTTCGTCAGGGATGTGCTGACCCGCCAACCGGGTGCCGATGTCGTCTTCGATGTGAAATGTACCCGTCGCCTGCAGAACCTGATCAGCAGCCACGGCGGTCGCCCGGTGATGTGGAAAACCGGCCACGCCCACCTGCGCAACAAGATCGCCGAGAGCGGTGCGCCGGTGGGCGGCGAGTTCAGCGGCCATCTGTTTTTCAACGACCGCTGGCACGGCTTTGACGATGGCCTCTATGCCGCGGCGCGGCTGCTGGAAATCATCGGTTTTCGGGAACAGGGGCTGGACGATATCGTCGCCTCGTTCCCGCGCACCTACGCTACCGCTGAAATCCGCGTGGCGGTCGGCGACGAGGAAAAATTCGCCTTTGTGGAGGCGCTGCGGATGGCGGGCAATTTCGAAGGCGGCAGTCTCATCAGTCTCGACGGGCTTCGGGTAGAATACCCGGATGGCTGGGGGCTGATCCGCGCCTCCAACACCGCGCCGGCCCTGACCCTGCGCTTCGAGGCCGACAGCGAGGAGGGCCTGGAGCGCATCAAGGGGGTTTTCCGCGGGCAACTGGCCAAGCTGGACCAAGAATTGTCCCTGGATTTTTGAGCCCGAGGCCAGGCCAGGTATCGGCCCCGGCCATCGACGCCACGATGAAACCCTCCCGAACCACGAGGAATGTCCACACCATGTCCCTGTCCCGCACCGACGCCATCAACACCGCCCGGGTTCTCACCGAGGCGCTGCCCTATATCCAACGGTTTACCGGCAAGACCATCGTGGTGAAATTCGGCGGCAACGCCATGGAAGGCGAGGATTTGAAGAAAAGTTTCGCCCGCGACATCGTGCTGATGAAGCTGGTGGGCATGAACCCCGTGGTGGTGCACGGCGGCGGTCCCCAGATTGGCGAGTTGCTCAAGGCCCTCGACATCCAGTCCGAATTTATCGACGGCATGCGCGTCACCGACCGGCGCACCATGGACGTGGTGGAAATGGTGCTCGGGGCGTCGGTCAACAAGGAAATCGTCAGCATGATCAACCACGCCGGCGGCAAGGCCATCGGCATCACCGGCAAGGATGGCCAACTGATCATGGCCAGGAAGCTGAACATCACCCGCCACAACCCGGCCCTGGACGCCCCGGAAATCATCGACATGGGGCATGTCGGAGAGGTTACCCACGTCAATGTGGGGGTAATCGACATGCTGGTGAAAAGCGATTTCATCCCAGTTATCGCCCCTATCGGGGTCGACGACCAGGGCAACTCCTACAACATCAACGCCGACTTGGTGGCGGGCAAGATCGCCGAGTTTCTCAAGGCGGAAAAACTCATGCTGCTCACCAATGTGGAAGGATTGAAGGACAAGGGGGGCAATATCCTCACCGGGCTGTCCACCCCCGAGGTGGATGCGCTGATCGCCGACGGCACCATTCACGGCGGCATGCTGCCCAAGATAGGCTGCGCCCTGGAGGCGGTGAAGGGCGGCGTGCGCAGCGCCCACATCATCGATGGCAGGGTGAATCACGCCGTGCTGCTGGAAATCTTCACCGACGAGGGGGTGGGAACCCTGATCACCAACCGGCGGTAGGGCATGATGGCGCTGAAATAAGCCCCTTTACGGTAGTAGGGCAGTGTCCCGGGGTACGGGGTACGAAGTCCGATATGCTTTGAATCAGTGCCATTGGCGCCAGGACACGCCTTGAGTCTGGCGGTTACCCCCGGCGTGGCGCCTCAGTTGGCGTCGCGGTTGTCGAGGGACAGCTCCGCGGCGGGGTGCTCGGGTTCGTCCGGTTGATCGCCGAGGGCGCCCTCCCCCTTCAGCTCCACCAGGCGACGGGCGTAGTAATCGTAGGTGGTGATGAGCTGCTGGTGCTGGGCCCGGCGCTCGGCGAGCAACTGCTCGGTGCTGCTTTCCTGCTCGCGTAGCTCGCGAATGACGGTCTCCGTGGCCTCCGGGGGAGCGGCGCCGCTGGCCTGGAAGCTGGCCGCCTGATCCCGCAGTTGCCGGTGCCGGCGCTGGTACTCGGCGATGTTGCTCTCCAGGATGCTGATGTCCCGCTCCACCTGGGTGAGCCGCCGGTCCCGGGCGCGGTGCACATCATCCACCGTGCTGTAGCTGCGCAGGATGAACTGGTCGATACGCTGCTGCTCGCGGTTGCGGGCCCGCTGCTCGGCGGAGGGCATCTCGCTGACCGGCGGCACCGTCTGCAGCACGCGGCCATCGGGTGTGATCACTTCGTAGCCGTTGACGGCAAACTCGGGGGGTATGGAGAAGTCGATGACCAGGACATTGTCGTGGTTGCGATAGCGGTACAGGGTGTTGTTGGCGCACGCGGGCCAAGCCGCCAGGGTCGCCACCACCGCCAGCACCATCAACCCCCTTGTCCCACGACAGGCGCTCATTCACACCCCGTAACTTGCCCGATAGGCGCGGATGGCGCCGACGGTTTCGCCATGGTTTCCCCGCTGATCGAGGTAACCGATGATGTGGTCGATGGTAATGATGCTGACAACGGGCACTCCATAGTCCCTTTCGACCTCTTGAATGGCGGAGAGATCCCCACCGCCCCGCTCCCGGCGATCCAGGCCAATGACCACGCCAGCGGGCCTGGCCCCGGCGCCTCGAATGATCTCCATCACCTCGCGGATGGCGGTACCGGCGGTGATGACATCGTCAACGATCAGCACGCGGCCGGCCAGCGGGGCCCCCACCAGATTGCCTCCCTCGCCATGTGCCTTGGCCTCCTTGCGGTTGAAGCAGTATGGCACATTGCGCCGATGGTGGTCAGCCAGGGCGATGGCGGTGGCCGCCGCCAGGGGAATTCCCTTGTAGGCGGGGCCGAACAGCATGTCGAACTCGATGCCGGCGGCCTGAATCGCCGCGGCATAACAGCGCCCCAGGGTGGCCAGGGCGGCGCCGGAGCACAGCAGCCCGGCATTGAAGAAATAGGGGCTGTGGCGCCCGGACTTGAGGGTGAAGGTACCGAAGCGCAGGGCGTTCTCGGCCAAGGCCAGATCCACGAATGCTTGCTGGTAGGGATCCATTAGTTTTTCCAATGGGGGCGATCGGATACGGTTGCTTTTTTTACCCGCGGGGACTCGGTTATCATACACCCTGCGCAACTTAGGGGCGACCATGAGAATCATCAGTCTATCCGTCGATGGGATCTTTCAAGCATCCCATCGCGGCCTGTACGACTGGCTTGCCAGCCAGGACGCTGACATCATCTGCCTGCAGGATCTGCGGGCCCAGGAGCCGGAAGTCGCCGATCGCGATGAATTCATGCTGGACGGCTATTTCTCCTATTTTTTCGACTCTCCCAAGCCCCATACCAACGGCGTGGCGATCTATACCCGCCAGGCTCCCAAGGCCATCGTCTTCGGCTTTGGCCTGCCCTGTGGCCTGGACATGGACGGTCGTTACCTGCAGGCGGATTTCGATGCCATCAGCGTCGGCTCCCTGCTGGCGCCGCCGGCTTCGGCAGGGGAGCCGGACCAGGCCCTCAAGGACAAGTTTTTCCAGGAGCTTCAGGCACACCTGGAAAAAGTCACCCGCAAGAAACGCCGCTACATCATCTGTGGCAACTGGCAACTGGCCCACACGGAAAACGATGTGCAGAACGCCGACGCCCACCTGGGTGAGTCCGGCTTTCTGCCCCACGAGCGGCAGTGGCTCGACCAGCTCTACCAGGAAGTGGGCTATGCCGACGCATTCCGGCGCGGCAACACCGACAACGATGAGTTCAGCTGGTGGCCCTCCGGGGTGATGGAGCGGGGGGACGGCTGGCGCACCGACTTGCAGGTGGTGTCCAAGGATCTGGCGCGCCTGGTGGAATACGCGGTGATGTACAAGGCCAACGCCTTTTCCAGCCATACACCGGTGATTGTCGACTACGATATCGAAGAGCTGTAGCAGTTTTCAGTTTTCAGTTTTCAGTTTTCAGTTTTCAGTTTTCAGTTTTCAGTGGTCAGTTTGCAGTGGGAGCACCCCAACACATCCACCACTGACAACTGAAAACTGAAAACTGAAAACTGAAAACTGACAACTGAAAACTGAAACCTCAAATCACCCCTGCGCCAACGCCATCCTCTGCACCTTCACCAGGTCGGCAATGCCGCGCTTGGCCAACGCCATCATGGCGCCGAACTCCTCCTCGCTGAAAGGGGCTCCCTCGGCGGTGCCCTGCACCTCGATAAAGCCGCCGGCACTGTTCATGACCACATTCATGTCGGTCTCGGCGCCAGAATCCTCGATATAGTCGAGATCCAGCACGGGCACCCCTTTGTAAATACCCACCGACACCGAGGCCACCAAGTGCTGCATGGGGTCCGCCTTGAAGGGCTTCCTGGCGCCGATGGCGGCCAGGGCATCCGCCAGGGCCACGCAGGCGCCGGTGATGGAGGCGGTGCGGGTGCCCCCATCCGCCTGGATCACATCGCAGTCCACGGTAATAGTGTTTTCCCCCAGCAGGGACAGATTGACCGCCGAGCGCAACGAGCGGCCGATCAGCCGCTGAATCTCCAGGGTTCGACCCCCCTGCTTGCCGCGGCTCGCCTCGCGGGCCATGCGTTCATTGGTGGAGCGGGGCAACATGCCGTACTCGGCGGTCACCCAGCCCTGGCCCGAGCCCCGCAGGAAGCGCGGCACCGAGGCTTCGACACTGGCGGTGCAAATCACCCGGGTGTCGCCAAACTCCACCAGCACCGAGCCCTCGGCGTGCTTGGTGAAGCCGCGGGTGATACGGACGGGGCGAAGCTGTTCGGGACGGCGACCGCTGGGTCGAGGCATGGCAGGTATCCTGGGAGTGCGAAAGGCCGGCATTATACCCCTGCAGGCCCGGGTGATCCCATGGCCGTGGTAGAATTCACGAGTCCCAGGACAACGGATTCCGCCATGCCCCGCAGTATGACCGCCTATGCCCGCGTCACCCACCAGGCCGAGTGGGGAACCCTGAGCTGGGAGATCCGCTCCGTGAACCACCGCTACCTGGAAACCGGTTTCCGCCTGCCGGACACCCTCCGCGACCTGGAAATGCCCCTGAGGGAACTGGCCCGGCGGCGCCTCGACAGGGGCAAGGTTGACTGCTCCCTGCAACTGTCCCTGAACCGAGACCGTGAAGGCGTCGCCATCAACGAATCACTGGCGCGCCAATATATCGACGCCGCCAACCGCATCGCCTCCCTGATGACTGAACCCGCCAGGGTGTCGCCAATGGATATTCTCGACCATCCGGGGGTTCTCGAGGAGCGGGCGCTGGATGTCGACGCCCTCAAGGCCAGCGCCCGGGAGCTGTTCGCCACGGCCCTGGATCAATTGGTGGAAACCCGCGCCATCGAGGGAAACAAGCTGGCGGCATTCATCCGCCAGCGGCTCGCCGCCGTGAAAGAGGAAACGGACAAGGTGCGCGCCCAGTTGCCCGCCATTCTCGACAACCAGAGGCGGCGCATCGCCGACAGGGCGGCGGAACTGCAACTGAACCTGGACCCGCAACGCCTCGAACAGGAGATCGTGCTGATCGTTCAGAAAGCGGATGTGGACGAGGAACTGGATCGCCTGGAAGCCCATCTCGGGGAGATCGAGCGGGTACTGCGCAAGCCAGAACCCATCGGCCGGCGCCTCGACTTCCTGATGCAGGAGCTCAACCGGGAAGCCAACACCCTGTCCTCCAAGTCCCTCGCCATCGACACCACCCAATCAGCGGTGGCGCTCAAGGTGTTGATCGAGCAGATGCGGGAACAAATTCAAAATATCGAGTGACGCATAAAACCCATGATGGGCCGTCAACGCCCCATCATGGGGTTTCCCCGAAAAAGTCCGCCGCCAGGCGCGCCCTGGCCTCAGCCGTGCTTCAGCGCCACCGGCTGCTGACCGGGCGAGACATATTGCCGGATGTCGAACTTGCCCTCGACCAGATCGAGGGAGACAGGCATGGATTCCCTGACCCACGGGGAAGCCATGTGCTCCGCGTGGGCCTTTTGGTCGCGATAGACCTCCACCACCACATAGATGTCCGGCTCGTCGGCGCTTTTGGCCCAGGCGTAATAGGCCACGCCAGGCTCGTGGCTGAGGGTCATCTCCGTGACATGGGTCATCAACTCCTCGTAGGCGGCCGCCCTGTCGGGGGGTACGCGCATGCGGGCAATCATGGTAATCACTGTCTCATTCCCCTGGCTGGCCGATGACATGGTGCGCCGTGCCGAGCCGTGCATCGGAGGCCTCGATCACCCGCCGGATGCCCTCGCGCACCGAGACCGTGCTGGGACCAAGCAGTTTTTCCATCTTGGTGGTATCGGCCCAGATTGGCCAGGCGCGGCTGTTTTCGACGAATTTTGGCTCCACGCCGAGGATTTCACCGGCCATCTGGCAGTATTCCTGGGTGGTGACGGCCTCGCTGCCACCGACATTGACGATCTCCGCCCCGATCCTGGCGATGCCCGCCGCGGCGATGGTCTTTGCCACATAGTCATCCTCATAGAGGGGGGTGTGGACATTGCGCACCCCGGGATAGACGCTGACGGGCAGGCCGCGGGCCACCTGATCGACCCGCTGGGTAACGCCACCGCCGCGCGGCCCATAGAAGGAAAAGATACGCACGATGGTGACCGGCAACTGATAATCCTCGCTCAGGTGCCTAAGAAGAAATTCGGCGCCGATTTTGCTGGCGGCATAGTTCTCCGCGGAGCTGTGCAGGCCGTAGGGATCGTCTTCCCGCAGCGGGCGCTCACCCTGATACTCGTACAGGGACCCCGTGCTGCCGTGGACGAAAGCCTCGCAATCCCGGTAGCGCCGCGCCAGGCGGCCGGTGGCGCCGGTATTCACTTCGTAGGCGTCCTTGTGGTTGGGGGGCAGCACCGCGTAGTTGATGACGATGTCCACCGATGGGGGCAGCGCCGACAGGTCCGGGTTGGCCAGATCGAAGGTGACGGCCCGCGCCCCCGACTGCTCGATCAGCCGCTTTTGCTCCGGGCTGGAATAGCGCGCCACCGCGAACACCTCGTTGCGCTTGGCCAGCTCCACCGCCACGGGCAGGGCGACGAGGCCGCTAGCCCCGGTGATCAGCACGCGTTTTCCCGACAATCCACTCATGGTTATTCTCCTGTTTCCGGTGACGGGGCTGTGGGGCCGTTCAGCCCAATCGGGCAATGATCTGCGGCAGGTCGACGGTGGTCTGGAATCCCGGGGGCGCTTCGCAGACATAGGGAATGGCGTTGACCGGGCGATGGGCGGTGAGGCCCGGGGTCATGTCCGCGTAGTTTTCCGGGGCCACCGGGAAGGTAATGCCGATGTCCATCGGGCAATCGCCCTCCAGCAGCACCCGCCAGCCGGATTCCCGGAAATCCCACTGCTCGCCGTCGCTGGTATCCACATCCGCGGACACATACCAGTTGGCCACCATCTGTATCAGCGGCTTGCCGTCGCGCATGCCCGCCACGGTGTTGCGCATCGCCGCCACCGTTCCCGCTGGCACCACGCCGGCGGCGATCTCGACATCACGGCGGGCGATGCCCAGGGCGCCGCTGACGGCGACCTCGTCCACCGGCAGCCCAAAGGCCTCGGCCATCAGGGTGATGGTGGGGGTGAAGGTCATGCGCATGTGCTGGAGAATACCTTCGTTGGGTCCGCTCTCCGGCGTGGCGCCAAAGCCCATCATCTGGAAGATCATCTCCGGGGAGTCGCGGGTGGTGCAGTCGGCGTATTCGTGGATGCTCAGGCAATCGAGGCGGCGCTGAATGGAGGCCAGGGCAATGGGCACCGCCTCGGTGATAAATCCGGGGCTTGCCCCGGTGGCGTGAATCGATGTGCCGCCGCGGCGGCAGGCCTGCTCGATTTTTTCGCGCACCGCCGCGTCGAGGGTAGCGGGATTGTGCAGCTCCATGCGGGTGGAAACGATGTTGGATCCGGACTCCAGCAGACGGCAAATCTCGTCGACATTGAAGACATGGGGCATGTAAAGCACACAGTCGGGTCGCAGCGCGACAATGTCCTCCATGCGGTTGGTGGCGGCCACCCCCACGGGGTCGATGCCGGCCAGCTCGCCGGCGTCGCGGCCCACCTTGCTGTCGCTGTGGACAAGGACGCCGACCAGTTCCAGATCCGGGTGCTCGATGACGCGCCGCATCGCCCGCGCCCCCACATTGCCTGTCGCCCATTGCGCGACGCGGTAAATCTTGCGGGCGCTTCCCCGCGTGGCTTGCTGAGCCGTGGTTCCTGCCATATTTCTCACCTTATCGTTGGATGTTCACTAGGGACGCCGGATCGATCCACCGGGGTGGGCAATCCAGATGGTCCCCGATGGGCTAAGCTGTTGTGAAACTTGCCTTGAGCGGATTGGCGCCTGGCAACGATAGCAAATTATTGAGCGCCTGTTCACATCACCGTGGGAATCGACACCCCGTGGCAGGTGTGGATGCCCGTCAGCTTGCGTGGAGGCCACTCTCAATGAATGGAGGTTCCCCCAACCCAGCTATTTCTTGGCAGCCCGGCTGGCGTTACGGGTTGAAATCATTGGCGGCTCAGATGTTCAAGCATGGCTCCCAACTCGTTGCGCACATAACGGACATCCATGCACTCCAGCAAGTGGCCGTCCACGAAACGCACGAAGCGCCTCGCCGCCTCTGGCAGGTGACGCCTGCCGTGGCACACCAGGTACCAGTGACTGCCGAGGGGGAAGCCCCCCACATCCAGCACCACCAGGGATTCGTTTCCCGCCGAGATGGTATGTTCGGACAGTACCGCGAGCCCCAGACCGGACTCCACCCCCAGACGGATCACCTCGTTGCTCTCCACCTGCATCACCCGCGCCAGACGAATGTCCCTATCCCGCAGCCAGGCCTCGAAAACCATGCGGGTGGCGCTGCCCGGCTCGCGAAACAGGAAGCGCTCGGCCGCCAGTTGCGCCATGTCCAGCCCCGCCCGACCTTCCCCCCAGTGCCCCTGGGGGGCGATCATCACCAGCGGGTTGGCCAGGAAGCGTCCCGCCAGGGTATCGTCTCCATCGGGGGGATGGCTGAACAGGTACAGGTCGTCCAGCCCTTCGCCGTAGCGACGCAGCACATGACCGCGATTGCCCACATTGATGGTGACTTCCACCTCCGGGAAATCCCTGCAGAACGGCCCAAGCAGCCGCGGCAGGATGTACTTGGCGGTGGTTACCACCCCGATACTGAAGCGACCCCGCTGGCCGCGACCGGCGGCGCGCACGAAGTCGCCAAAATCCGCGAAGCGGTTCAGGGCATCCTCGGCGGCGCGGAACAACTCCTCGCCGACAAAGGTGGGCCTCATGGTCCCATCCCGGGTCTCCAACAGCGGCGCGCCCACCGCCTCGGCGAGGCGCTTCATCTGCAGCGATACCGTGGGCTGGGACAGGTGGAGGCGGGCGGCAGCCCCGGACACGGACCCCAGGCGCACCACGGTCACGAACACCTGTAAAAGCCTGAAGCTGATATGCCTGACATCCATAGATATCCATCTATACTTAATATCAATTAAATTCATTAGATACTATACAGGTGCGCCGCCACAATGGCGACCTCGCCGCCAACCGCCGGAGCAAGGCCATGCCCGATATCGTCGTCTCGTTTTTTGCCCTGGGAGTGATCGCCGGACTGGCCAGGTCCGATCTTCAGGTTCCCAAGGCCGCCTACGACACCCTCAGTATCCTGTTGATGCTCACCATCGGCCTCAAGGGCGGACTCGCCCTGCACGGCAACCTTACCTGGTCCCTGGCGCCGGAGTTGGTGGCCGTCGCCCTGCTCGGGGGGGTGATCCCCCTGGTCTGCTACCCGGTGTTGCGTCGATTGGTGCGGCTCGATCCCGCCAACAGCGCCAGCATCGCCGCCCACTATGGGTCGGTGAGCGCCGGGACCTTCGCGGTGGTGCTTGCCTATGTGGAATCCCGGGGCCTGCTGGTCTCCCCTCAGGCCATTCTCTACCTGGTGCTGATGGAGCTGCCCGCCATCATCGTCGCCATCATTCTCTACCGGCGGCTCAGTGGCAACCAGGGCAACACCCTGGCGGTGCTGCACGAGGCCTTCACCAGTCGCGGGGTGATCCTTCTGGCGGGGGGTGTGCTGATCGGCTATCTGTACGGCGCCGAGCGGGCGGATTCCGTGGCGCCCCTGTTCCTTACCGCCTTCAAGGGGTTGCTGGCCCTGTTCCTGCTGGAGATGGGGCTGTGTACCGCCAAGTGCCTGTTCCCCTTCCCATCCCATCACTGGCGCCTGATAGTATTTGCCCTGGCGGCCCCTTTTGCTTTAGCCTTCGCGGGCGCGGCCCTGGCCCACCTGCTGGGATTGTCCCTCGGCTCGGCGCTGATCCTGGCCACCCTGACCGCCAGTGCCTCCTACATCGCCGCCCCAGCGGCGATCCGCGGGGCCATCGAGGAGGCGGATATCGGGCTCGCCATGTTTGTTTCACTGGGGATTACCTTTCCACTCAATGTGATAGTGGGTATTCCCCTGTATCACCAGCTAATCGTCCTGTTGGGGACGAGCTAGCAGGCTGCTGAAAAACGTAGGCGAGGCAGCCAGAGCAAGGCAAAAATCGGCGAAAAAGCGGAGTTTACGCAGTGTAAATGAGCATTTTGAGCCGATTTTTAACGCCGCGATGGCAACGCAGGTAGTTTTTCAGCAGCCTGCTAGGGTCCAACAGCCGCCAGCACGGTGGTCGGGCGCAATACCGGAGAGCGACATGCAAGTGAAAGTGGCCATCATCATGGGCTCACGCAGCGACTGGCCCACCATGGAGGGAGCGGCCCAGGCCCTCGACGCCCTGGGGGTGGCCTATCATGTGGAGGTGGTGTCCGCTCACCGCACCCCCGACAAACTGTTCAGCTTCGCCGAGAACGCCGTGTCCAACGGCTTCGAGGTCATCGTCGCCGGCGCCGGTGGCGCCGCCCACCTGCCGGGCATGGTGGCCGCCAAAACCCGCCTGCCGGTGCTGGGTGTGCCGGTTCAAAGCAAGGCGCTCAACGGTCTCGACAGCCTGCTGTCCATTGTCCAGATGCCCAAGGGCATTGCCGTGGGCACCCTCGCCATCGGTGCCGCCGGCGCATTCAATGCCGGGCTGCTGGCGGCACAGATACTGGCCAACGGCGACGCCGCGCTGGCCGCCCGGCTCGACGATTTCCGCCGTGCCCAGAGCGAGGATGTGCTGGAACACCCAGACCCCAGACCAAATCCCGCAGAGGTCGGCTGAGGGCGAGCATGACCAGAATCTGGGTGCTGGGCGCTGGCCAGTTGGGCGCCATGCTTCGCCATGCCGGCATGCCCCTGGATATCCAGGTGATTCCGGTGGCCCTGGACAGTCAGCAGGCCCCGCAACTCGCCTGCGAGGATATCGTCACCCCCGAAATCGAGCACTGGCCGGACTCCCCCGCCACCCGTACCCTGGCGGCCCACCCCAACTTCGTCAACCGTCCGGTATTCGCCCGCCTGGCGGACCGCCTGACGCAGAAATCCCTGATGGACCGGCTGCGCCTGGCCACCGCTCCCTGGTGCGAGGTTACCCCATCCACCTCAACGGACCAGCTCTACAACACCCTTGGCGATAGGGTACTGCTCAAGCGCCGCATGGGTGGCTACGACGGCAAGGGCCAGCACTGGCTGCGCCGGGCCGAGGGCGGGGCAATCCCCGAGGGTTGGCGGGGCGCCGCCATCGCCGAGAGCGCCATCGATTTCAACGAGGAAGTGTCTTTGGTAGGCGCCAGGGACCAGGCCGGCAACAAGTTCTACTACCCCCTGGCCCTCAACCTTCACACCAACGGTATTCTCTCCGCCTCCATCGCCCCCCTGAAGCGACTGGCGGCCCTGCAATCCCAGGCGCAAGCCATGCTGGGCTCCCTGCTGGATGACCTGGACTATGTCGGCGTCATGGCCATGGAGTGCTTCCGCATTGGCGATCGCCTGCTGATCAACGAACTGGCTCCCCGCGTCCACAACAGCGGTCACTGGACCCAGGCGGGCAGCAGCATCAGCCAGTTCGAGGCCCACTTGCGCGCCATCGCCGGCCTGCCCCTGGCAGCTCCCGCGGTGCGCGGCACCACGGTGATGATCAACCTGGTGGGCACGCAACGGGACGACCGCTGGCTGGCCATTCCCGAGGTGGAGCTCTATTGGTATGGCAAGGAGGTGCGGGCGGGACGCAAGGTGGGCCACATCAACCTGTGCGCCGTCGACAGCGCCAGTCTGCGCCGAGCCCTCCATCAACTCGCGCCGTTGCTGCCGGAGAGCTACCGCGAAACCCTTGCCTGGGCCGCCGACAACCTGCCCTGAGGGACGCGGTCGAACGGTCGCGCCGCCTCCAGACTTTCCTCGCCTCCAGACTTTCCCCGCCATCGGTGGCAGCGTAATATGCAATCCCGACCGCATCCATTGCTGTCCCAGATCATGGGCGGTAATGCGGACTGCGCTAGAATTCCATAATCAACCCGGCACGAGGAGCATTACCGTGACTCAGGAAAACAAGGCTTTGATCATCGTCAACCCCACCGCCGAGCGCCAGCCCGCCGTTGAGCGAGCCGCCAGCGGCGCCTTCCAGGGCAGGGCGAGCGGCGTCTCGGAGGTCTGCCTGCTGTTGGCCGCCGACCCCTCGATCACCGATATGCGGGCCGACAATGAGTCCGCCTATCGCGATGATGTTTGGCTGAACGGGTTGATGAAACAACTCCAGGACGGCGGCATGAAAGCCAGCGCCCGCATCTCCTGGTGCAAGGAATGGGCTGACTCGGTGCTCTATTCCGCCGAGCACCTGGGGGCCGATGCCATCTTCCTGTCCCACCCGGGCACCGGCAACCTGCGCGCCTTCAGTGACGAGTTCTGGTATCTGTTGCGCCACGCCTCCCTGCCCCTCAATATCGTGCAGTCCGCCCGCGCCCCCAACCGCCGCCCGGTGATGGTGGCGGTGGACTTGCAGGACAAGGGGCTCTCCGAACTCAACAAGCGGGTGTTTTCCGCCGCCAGCAAGGCCGCCGATCTGCGGGGCTCGGAGTTGCACCTGGTGAACGCCTACCAGGACTCCCTCAAATACCCTGATCGCGGTCGCCTGGTGGAACTCACCGGGCTGCCCAACGATCGCATCCATCTGCGCTCCGGCGAGGTGTTCACCGCCTTGGCGGAAGTGGCCAGGGATCTGGATCCGGATCTGGTGGTGGTTGGCTCCACCCGCCGCACCGGCATCCGCGCCGCCATGCGCGGGCGCAAACTCGGCGGCATCCTCACCACCATCGAACACGACCTGCTGATCGTGGCCTGAATGCCATGGCAGCCGGTTTCCAGGCGCCGACCGCCACGGCCGGGCTCGCGTCCATGCACCCGGCATGCTGAAGGGTTCGCGGGGGGAGTTTTCCTCGCGGCTGGGCTTCATACTGGCCGCGACCGGCTCCGCTGTCGGCCTCGGCAATATCTGGGGCTTTCCCACCAATGTCGCGGGCAATGGCGGCGCCGCCTTCGTGGCCATGTATCTGTTGATCGCCTTTGGCGTGGCCTACCCGGCGCTGATGGCCGAGTTGGTGATCGGCCGCCACACCCGCGCCAATATCCACAGCGCCCTTGACAGCCTGGTCAGCGGCCCGAAAACCCATGTCGCCGCCCGCTTCACCGGCTGGTACGCGGTGCTGGTGGCCAGCGCCATTCTCAGTTTTTACACCCTGGTGGCGGGCTGGATCCTGGCGGAGCTGCTGACCGCGGTGACTCGCCTGATGGGCTTCCGGGACGCCGCCAACGCCCTGGCTCGCAACTCCCTGACCCGCGACCTGCTATGCGCCGGCGCCTTCGCCCTGATGACCGTGTTGGTGGTCAGTCGCGGGGTTCACGATGGCATCGAACGCTGGTCGACCCGCCTCATGCCCGCCCTGCTGGTGCTGCTGCTGGCGCTGATCGCCTATGTGGTGATGCAGCCAGGGGCCGCGGAGGGATT
>JBJHDJ010000012.1:0-19176 GCA_050486485.1 Porticoccaceae bacterium | reverse complement strand
TGCCCAGGTCGCGGAAGAATGTCCGCAGGCGATCGGCGCCACCTTCCTCCCAGGCGCGCAGGGCGGCGGTGCCGATGATCGCCATGTCGGCGCGCCCCCGCAGGAAGTCGATATCCTCCCGGCTGCTTACACCAAATCCCACGCCGATGGGCAGGTCGGTGTACCGACGGCAACGGGCGAGAAACCGATCGAGCTCGTCGCTCATTTGCGTCTTGGTGCCGGTGACCCCCTTGCGGGCAACGGCGTAGATCATGCCCCGTGCCGCCTCGCCAAGCTTCTTGAGGTTTTTGTCGGTGCTGGTGGGTGTCATCAACAGTACGGGATCGAGATCCGCCGCTTGCGACAAACTGTGCAGTTGTCGGGCCTCGTCCACCGGCAGGTCCGGCAGGATGTAACCGCTGCCGCCGGCATCCTTGAGGCGCTCGAGAAAAGCCTCGGCCCCCATTTTGAACACCGTGTTGTAGTAACCCATCATCAGCACCTTGAAGGGAAAGTGATCGGTGACCCGTTTCATGAAGGCGAAACAATCGGCCGGGCTCACGCCGCTTTTCAAGGCCAGCTCATTGGCGCGCACGAACAGCGGACCGTCGGCGCTGGGCTCGGAAAAAGGGAATTGCAGCTCGACGATATCCACGCCGAACTCCGCCATGATTTCCAGTTCCGTCCAGTTATCCTCGAAGGAAGGATAGCCGCACACCACATGGGTCATGATCAGCAGATCCTTGCCGGCTTTGCGCTCCCGCAGGTATTGTTCCAGGCCCACTTGCACCCCTTTGTCTTGATGACACTGATTTAACCGCGGGATGGGTCGAGCCCAGCGATACCCATCGACGGTGATGTGATGGGTATCGCTGGGCTCAACCCATCCTACAAGCCGTACTCGGCGGCTTTCTTGCCAATGAATTCCTTCCACTTCCTGTCGTCGAGGGCGTCGGCGATGGTGAAGATATCCTTGTCGCCCCGGCCCGACTGATTGATCAGGATGATCTGATCGCGCCCCATTGTCGGCGCCTCGGCGACAGCCCTGGCAAAGGCATGGGTGCTTTCCAGGGCGGGAATCAGTCCCTCGCTGCGCATCACCAGCTTGAGGGTCTCGCGCACTTCCTCGTCGGTGGCGGCGGTGAACCGCACCTTGTCGTTCTCCCACAGGTGCACCAGGATAGGGTTGACGCCGATATAGTCGAGGCCGGCGGCAATGGAGTGGGTCTCCACCATGTTGCCGTTGGGATCCTGCAGAAAATAGGTTTTCATGCCCTGGGCCACGCCCACGGACGCATCGGGATAGGCGAGCCGCGCGGCGTGCTGTCCCGAGCCGGGACCGTGGCCGCCCGCCTCGCAGGCCACCAGCTCCACGGCGTCATCATCGAGAAACCCCTGAAAAATACCGATGGCGTTGGAGCCGCCGCCGACACAGGCATAGACCCTGTCCGGCAGGCGACCGGCCACCTTGACGATTTGTTCCCGGGCCTCGATGCCGATGATGGACTGGAAGTAACTGACCATCTGGGGAAACGGGTGGGGACCGCAGGCGGTGCCCAGCACATAATGGGTGTCCGCCATGTTGGTGACCCAGTCCCGCAGGGCCTCGTTGATGGCGTCCTTGAGGGTTTTCTGCCCGTCCTCCACCGCCACCACATTGGCCCCCATGCGCTCCATCCAGAACACATTGGGCCGCTGGCGGGCGACATCCACGGCCCCCATGTAGATGGTGCAGTCGAAACCGAAACGCGCCGCCATGGTGGCGGTGGCGTAACCGTGTTGCCCGGCGCCGGTCTCGGCGATCACCCGGGTCTTGCCGAGTCGCTTGCACAGCAATCCCTGGCCCAGCACATTGTTCACCTTGTGGGAACCGGTGTGGTTGAGATCCTCGCGCTTGACATAGATCCGCGCCCCGCCCAACCGCTCCGACAGGTTGGCCAGGTGGGTCACCGGCGTGGGACGCCCGGAGTAGGACTGCAACAGTTCCACATACTCCCGCCAGAAGGAGGGGTCGTCCTTGCAGCGGGCAAAACAGTCCTGTAGCTCCTCGATGGTGGCGGACAGAATTTCCGGCAGGAAGGTTCCGCCGTATTCGCCGTAGTAGCCTTCGCGGCCTTCGGCAAAATCGAAAATGGACATGGGGAGTGCACGGTGGAAAGTGAGGGCGCTATCTTAGCCAAGGGGGCGGGAAGGGACAAGGCTGGCGGTGGGAGGCTGGCGGTGGGATGGGGGTGGGTTGAGTTTCACGTTTCACGTGGGTGCCCGCTGCCACATCCAAGTCGTGCCCACTACCTGGAGGCGCTGAGATCTCGGGGTACAAGATCCCTCGGGACGATAGCTGCCGAGGCGGGGTTACCACCCACGTGAAACGTGTTACGTGTTACGTGAAACTCGAGGCAGCCTGCGATGACGGTGCACAGGCATCCGCTCGCGCAACTCCCGCAGCCGCGCCAGGTCGATCTCGGCGATGGCGTAGCCCTCGCCGTCGTCGAGGCTGGCGAGCACCTTGCCCCAGGGGTCGACAATGGCGGAGCCACCCCAGGTGGGGCGCCTGGGGTGATCGCGGTGCCCGAGATTGGGCGCCAGCATGTAGCACAGGTTCTCCACCGCCCGGGCCCGCAACAGCAGCTCCCAGTGGGCCTTGCCGGTGGCGGCGGTAAAGGCGGACGGGGCGGCGAAAATTTCCGCGCCGGCATCGGCCAGGGCGCGATAGAGCTCGGGGAAGCGCAGGTCGTAGCAAACGCTGAGACCCAGCTTGCCAATGGCGGTATCGGCCACCACCACCCCGGCCCCGTGGCGGTAGTCGTCGCTCTCCCGATAGGACTTGCCGGTCTCCGGCACCTCCACATCGAACAGGTGAACCTTGTCGTAGCGGGCGACCTCCTCGCCCTGGGGGTTCAGCAACAGGGAGGCCGCCCAGGGCTTGTCGGGGCCGCCATCGCTCAACGGTACCGTGCCCCCCAGCAGCCACAGGTTGTGGCGACGGGCCTGGTCGGCGAGAAATCGCCGGGCGGGGCCTTGCGCCGTCGCTTCCGCCCTGCCTGCGGCGGCCAGGTCGCGGTCGCCGTAGTAGGCAAAGTTTTCCGGCAAGACAGCCAGCACGGCGCCGGCCGCTGCCGCTTCCGACAACCAGTGGGCCGCGGCCGCCAGGTTGCCGTCGAATCCCTGGTCACCACGGATCTGCACCACCGCCGCTTTCATCGCTACTCCTCCAGGTCGGTTTTATCGCTGAAAATCTTGTCCACCTCCAGCTTGGGATCGTCCCAGGGACCACTGACCCGGTAGCTGAGACTGGACAACTGGTCCACCTGGCGGCGAAACAGCCGCCCGGTGACATAGACCCCCGCCGCCGCCGGCAGGCCCCCCAGCAGCGCCGCCACCCAGGGAAGGTTGGTGCCCACCGGCAGGGTGGCCACCAGGCGGGCGTCGAGCTGTTCGGCCACCATGTCGGCACTGCCCAGCAACCGCACCCGACCCGATGGCATGGCGGCGACGATGGGTTCGTCAAAACGCACCACGCCCTGATCGAAGACCAACCCGCCCCGCAAATGGTCGAAACTGACACCCTGGTTGAACAGGTCGGTGAAGTCGAAACGCAGGCGCCGCAGCCAGGTATCGAAATTCAACAGGCTCACCAGCCGCAGAAAGGTGTTGGTGGGCACGCCGGTGGCACGGTAGAACTGGCCATTGTCGAGATCGATCCCCACATGCCCGCCGAGGTTGGCGGCGCTGAACGACCAGGGGCGCTCCGGCCAGGCGAGATCGGCGGTAAAAGCCGCGGCCCGGGTATCGACCAGGGGCGGCAGTTGCCAGGCCGTCAGCGCCGCGGCGAAGTCCGCCACCAGCACGGTACCGGCAAAGCGCGTGGCATGGCGGTCACCGTCCACCCGCCACTCCAGTTCCGCCAGTTGGGGGACTTCCTCGGACTGGGCGTCGGGCAGCGTCAGCCCCCTGACGGTGCCCTGGATGGCCTCGATGCGAACGCCGTCCGCGAGGGGGGTGGAGATAAAGGCAAGACTGCCCAGATCCCGCTCCCCGAGGGTGATGAGATCGGCGGCAAAATCCAGCGCCGGAATCCCCCGCGGATCCAGGCGATCGAGAAAACCGTCGCCTCCTTCGTCCACGGCATCGGCTTCCTCGCCTTCCTGCAACTCACCCCAGCCGGCCTCGGCGGCCAGGGAGGGCAGGTGCAGGTATTCCAGCCGCAACCGGGCGCGCTCCCCCCCCGGGACCACCTCTCCAGCGACTCTGTCGCTGGTCAGCGACAGCCGCCAACTGTCGTCGCCGTCAAGCCCGCCGCGCAGGGTGGTTTCGCCGAGGCTGAAGCCTTGAAAGGTCAGGTCGCCAATCGCCAGATCCAGCCGTGGAGACAGGGCGCGCAGCCCACCCTCGACATTGTCCTGCCCGGCGATAAAAGGCTGCCAATCCGCCCAATCGAGGCTGGGCAGGGCTCCGCGAACCAGCAGCACCGGCTCCCGTGGCAAGGCGGCGCTTTCGGCCATCAACTCCACCGCGCCGGCGCGAAACGCGCCATCGTCGAAGCGCAGTGCCAGGGCCAGCCTGTCCCGCAGGGCGCCGTGGATGCGCAGATCGCCGCCGCTGAAACTCAGTGTCGCCGCCAGGGAGAGGGCCTGTTCCGCCTCCTTGCCGAAGGGCGCGGGCAAGTCGATGGCCAGCCCTTGCAGATCGGAGGTCAGATGCAGCACCGGATCCTCGCCAGCGGGAGCCAGCCGCAACTGGCCAGTGATATCGCCATGGCCCGCCAGGTAGGCCCCGGCCGGCCCCAACCAGGGGGACAGGGCTTCAACTGTCAGCCGGCTCGACAGGTTGACCAGGGTCTCGCCGGGCCCACCCTCGACACTGGCGTCGAGCCGCTGTCCGAGGAATCGACCCGTCAGACCGCGACTGGCAAGACCGTCGGCCAGCGAGAAATCCACCCGCCCGTCGATCCCGTCGATATCCAGCGCCGTGTCCGGCAGGTGAATCCGCCCCTCGGCCAGGGTGACGCCAACTTGATACTCCTCGCCGCTGGCCCCCGCCAGGGGGATGTCCAGATCCAGATTCGCCTCCGCCCGACCCTCGAGTCGCCAGCCGCCGAGGCCCTCCAGATAACCAGCCACCGGAGAGTCCCGCAGTACCACAAGGGCATTGCCAGCGTCGGTGAACAATTGCCCCCTGACATTGAGCATGAGGCCGTCGCCATGGGCCGGCCTCAGGCGCACCTGGGTTTCCCCTACCCGGGCGCCCCCGGTTTCGGCGCCGTCCGCCCACACATCCAGCAACCCATCATCCACCAACAGGGTGGCGGACAGCCCTGTCAGGGCAGGCCAATCGGCGTGGTAATCCAGGGTAGCGTCCTCGACCCGGGCATGGACCTGGAGGGTGCGTTCGCCCGGGTTGCCGCCGGCCAGCGCGCCGCGCCAGATGAAACCCGCCTCGGGAATTTCCCCCGCCACCAGCGCCCGGTCGAGCCACTGCCGCAATCCCGGATCCAGCACGGCGGGCAAGTAGCGATCGACGAACGCCACCCGGCTGTTGCGCAACGCCACCATCAGGTCCATGTGCGGAGCCCTGTCGCCGCGCAGGGTGGGCACGTCCAGATAGAGCCAGGCGGTACCCTGCCCCTCCTCGCCATCGATGGCGATGGGGCCGCTCACCACTTCCACCCGGCGGCTATCGGGACGCCAGCGCCAATCGACCCGACCGCGCACGGCGCCATAGGGCATGTAATCTTGGTAGACGGGAGCATAGAGCAGCTGCAAGCCTTCCGGGCTATCGAGCTCGACAAAGCCATCGGCGCCGCGCACCTCGAAATAGCCGCTGACATTGCGGGCCGCGGGCGCGCCGCGCCAGGGTTCGAGGGCAACCCGGTCCAAATTGCCCCGCGCCAGCACCGCGGGAGCGTCGGCGCTCAGATCCAGATCCAACTCCAGTCCCCTCACCACCCCCGTGGGTTGCAACTGGTCGAGCACCCCCGCCAGTCTCTCGTCGAGCAGGACGGTGCGCCGCAGCAGGTCGTGGGTGACGGCAAGGTCGAGCTGATCCACCACCAGGTCCAGCTCTCCCCAGCGGCGGCCCACCCGCTGGCGAAAAGTCAGGCTGAGGGGTTCCACCGCCTCGCCAGCCCAGGTGACGCGCAGGTTCTGAACCGTCAGCCCCCAGTCTTCCCCTGGCTGATACCAGGCGGTGATGGCGGCGTCCAGGTCGGTGAGGGATCCGGCATCCACCACCCAGCCCAGGGGAAGCTCCGCGGCCCTCAGGGTGCCGCGGCCATTGAGCAGGGCGCCCTCCTCCCAGTCGAACCACAGGGCCAGATCCAGGTCGGTGGCGATGTCTCCGACCCGCTCCACCTGGGCGGGAAACCACTGTCTGGCAAGGGCGCTCACGGTGCCGTCGAAATTGATGCGGTTGAGAGCTATGTGGCCGCGACCGCGGAAACCGCCGGCGCGGGGTGAACCGCTTGCCTCGAAAATCACCCGGGCGGCATCCTCCGGGTCATCGGCGAAGGCCAATCGCGCCACGGTGCGGTGGAAGTCGCCGCTATTGTCGATTCTCACACTGGGAGCTCTCAGGCTGACCCGGGTGCCGGAGAAGAAATGCAGCTCCGCGGTGGCCTGTTCGATCCGCAGCAGCCGGGTCTCCGTCAGCAGATCCCGCACCATGGCCAGGGTGGCGCCGTTGCCATCGCCAATGGGCAACCCCGCCACCCACCAGCGGCCCTCGGCGTCCTCCTCGGCGATCACCTGCACACCGGAGGCCTCCAACTCCCGCCACACCACGCCGAACGACAGCAGGCTGCGCCACAGATCGAGCTGGGCAACGGCGCGCTCCAGGGTTATGGCTGGAGCTTCCCCGTCGCGGCCATGAATCTCCACCCCGCTGGCCACCAGCCGGGGGGCGAAGCCTTCCCAGGTACCCGCCAGGGTCGCGGTGGTGATGGGCAGGCCGATCTGGTCGCTGATGAACTGATTGACCTGCCCCTGATAGCGACCGGCGAGGGGCACCAGCTCCCGTCCCAGCGCCACCACGATGGCGACGACGATGATCAGCAACGCGGCCAGCAGCCACAGACTGTTGAGCAACTTGCCCGTCAAACGCCAAACCATCTCGCTACACCGGAATGATGTCGTACTGTTCCTGGGAATAGAGGTTTTCCACGCGGAACTGGATAGGGCGGCCGATGAACTCCTCCAGGTCGGCCACATTCGACGAGTCCTCGTCCAGCAGGCGGTCGACCACCACCTGGGACGCCAAGACCAGCAGCCGCTCGCACTCGAAGGCCCGGGACTCCCGCAGAATCTCCCGCATGATGTCGTAGCACACGGTTTCCGCCGACTTGAGGCGGCCGCGCCCTTCGCACACCGGACAGGGTTCGCAGAGCAGCTGGCCAAGGCTTTCGCTGGTGCGCTTGCGGGTCATCTCCACCAGGCCGAGTTGCGAGACGGTGGTGATGCCGGTCTTGGCGCGGTCCCGCTCCAGGGCCTTTTCCAGGGTGCGCAGTACCTGGCGGCGGTGCTCGGGGTCGGCCATGTCGATGAAATCGATGATGATGATCCCCCCCAGGTTGCGCAAGCGCAGTTGGCGAGCCAGGGCGGTGGCGGCCTCCAGGTTGGTCTTGAAGATGGTTTCTTCCAGATTGGTGTGGCCGACAAAGCCGCCGGTGTTGACATCGACGGTGGTCATCGCCTCGGTCTGGTCGATCACCAGGTAGCCTCCGGACTTGAGGGGCACCTGCCGGGCCAGGGCCCGGTTGATTTCATCCTCCACGCTGTAGAGGTAAAACAGGGGCCGCTCCCCGGGGTAGTGCTCCAGCAGATGCACCATCTCCGGATTCACCTGGCGGGCAAATTCCTGCATGGCGGCGAACACTTCCCGGGAATCCACCCGCACCTTCTCCACCTCCGGCCGCAGCATGTCCCGCAGTGCACGAAGCGACAGGGGAAGATCCTCGTAGAGGCAGGCGATGTCCCTACCGCCGCGGATGCGCTCCTGTACCAGGGACCAGAGGCGGTGCAGGAACACCAGATCCCCGTGGAGATCCTCGCGCCCGGCGCCCTCGGCGACGGTGCGCAGGATATAGCCGTGACGCCCGGCATCCCGCGATGGACACTCATCCACCGGCAGGGCGTCGATGGCGGATGAGAGCAACTGGCGCAGTCGCTCCCGCTCCTCTTCCCCGTCGATGCGCTGGGAAATGCCCACATGATCCACGTCGGGCATGTACACCAGGTAACGGGAGGAAATCGACAGGCGCGAGGTGAGCCGCGCGCCCTTGCCACCGATGGGATCCTTGATGACCTGCACCACCACCATCTGGCCCTCCCTCACCAACTGGCGGATATCATGGCCATCGCCGTTGTCGGGGCGCTCCAACCACGGCGCGGAGACGATATCGTCGGCATGGAGGAAGCCCGCCTTGTCGAGGCCGATGTCGACGAAGGCGGCCTGCATGCCCGGCAACACCCGCGCCACCTTGCCGCGGTAGATGTTGCCCACCATGCCCCGCCGCCGCGTCCGCTCCACGGCCACTTCCTGGAGCACGCCGTTCTCCACCAGGGCCACCCGGGTTTCCATGGGAGTTATGTTGACGAGGATTTCTGAATTCATGGGTCGCGCCTGGGCCGCCGAACAGGGTCATGGGGTGCAAGGAACAGGGTCAGGGTTGCGGGGAGCGGCTCCTTCTCCCGCCCCCCGATTCTTGCCCCTTGCCAACCGCTCCCCGCCGCCATCATCACCTTTCCCGCCAACATGGAATGTCAAACAACTGTAGCAGTTCCCAGGTTTCCGCCAAAGGCAGCCCCACCACACCGGAATAGCTGCCGTGGATGGCCTCGACAAATACCGCCCCCAGGCCCTGGATGCCATAGCCACCGGCCTTGTCGGCGGGCTCCCCGGTGCGCCAGTAGGCCCGGCACTCCCGCTCGCCAAGGGGACGGAACCGTACCCTGGTGTGGCTGAGCCGCGCCGCGAGGCGCCCATCCTGGGCCATGGCCACGGAGGTGTACACGCTGTGTTCACGGCCCGACAGGGCCATCAGCATGGCAACGCACTCCTGCTCATCGGTCGGCTTGCCCATGGGTTGACCATCGACGCACACCGTGGTGTCCGCCGCCAGCACCGGCAGGCCCGGGTCGTTGGCCAGGGCCGCACGGGCCTTGGCCCGGGCCAGACGCGCGACATAGACGGCGGAGCCCTCGCCAGGCAAGGGGGCCTCGTCCACCGTCACGGGGGCCACCCGGTAGCGGGCGCCGATCTGGTCGAGCAGTTCGGCACGCCGCGGAGAAGCTGACGCCAGCAGAAAATCGATCTTGTGGGTCATGGATGTCCCCCGATGCCTCGCAACCTAGTCTGGCGCATGGACGCGGTTGAGCAGCCCGGCCAGCAGGGGCCACAGGGGCAAGGTGGTCAGAACCGGGTAGAACATGCGCCAGATATCCCCTTCCCGGCCCGCCAACAGGGATACCACGATCACCACCAACTGGAAAATCAGCGCCAGTGGCGCCACCACGATCAACTGGTGCCACAGGGTGAAGTGGCGGAAGCGCTCTCCCGCCAGCTGCAACAGATAGGCGCACAGCAACAACCCCAGGGCGCTCTGGCCGAGGATGCCGTCGGCGAGAATATCCAGGGCGAGGCCGGCGAACCAGGCAAAACCGAGACCCAGCTGGTGGGGGGCTCGCATCAGCCAGTAGATGACCACCATGAACACCAGCAGCGGCCGCCAGTAGTTCAGCCCCCCCCACAGGGGATGGAAATGCAGGGTATAGGCCAGCAGCAGGCTGATCGCCAGGGTGAGAGGCATGGCGTTGCGGGTCATTCTCCATCCCGGTCGGCGGCGAGTTCCGGGCTGCCCCCGTCGTCGTCCCAGGGAGCTTTCTGTTCCTCTGGCTGCTCCTCTGGCTGCTCCTCGGGGGCCAGGGATTCCACCTCCGAGAACACCAGCAGCAGATGGCGGCTGCGCTCCAGATTGGCGGAGGGCTCCACTTCCACGGTCAGGAAAGGCTGGCCCGGGTCGCGGTGGATATCCAGCACTTCCCCGACCGGGTAGCCCGCCGGGAAGCGCCCGTCGAGACCGGAACTCACCAACTGGTCCCCTTCGCGAATGTCCACGGTGGGGGACACGAAACGCAGGTACAGGCGGCGAAAATCACCACTGCCCTCGGCGATGGCGCGCACCCCGTTGCGGATCACCTGGACCGGCAGGGCATGGTTGTTATCGGTGATCAGCAACACCTTGCTGGCATGGTGGTGCACCTCGATCAACTGCCCCATCAGGCCGCGGTCGTCGATCACCGGCTGCCCCCGGTAGGCGCCATCGGCGGCGCCACGGTTGATGGTGATGGTGTGCCGCAAGGGGTCCGTGGAAACACCGATGAGCTCCGCCACCAGAACCCTGTCCTTGAGCAGTTCGGTGGCATTGAGCAGGTTGCGCAGGCGGGCGTTCTCGGCGGAGATGGCCGCCATGCGCTGCAACTGCCCCCGGTACACCAGCAGTTCCTGGCGCAGCCGTTCGTTTTCGCCCACCAACTCCTGGCGCGACAGGAATGCCACCCCGCTCCACTCCCACACCCGGCCCGGCACATTGGTGAGCCACTGCATGGGCAGGGACGCCTGGCCGAGGCGCGAAGTGACGGGGTCCAACCAGTCGGTGAAGGTATCCACTGCCACCAACAGCAGGGCGGCGAGCACCAGCACCAGCAGCTTGGCTGGCGAGGAGGGCCCTGTGGTAAACAGTCTCTTGATGTCGACACCTCTCGTACAGGAATGCTGGCCCCGGCGCGAACCAGGGCCGGTTCAATTTCACTCCCAACGCCCGGTGGGCAAACTCAGGGGGACATCACATCCAGGTGGCGCTTGTCCATCATGTCGAGGGCCTTGCCGCCCCCTATGGCGACACAGTTGAGGGGCTCGTCGGCGACGATCACCGGCAGGCCGGTCTCGTGGGACAGCAGGCGGTCGATATCCCGCAACAGGGCGCCCCCCCCGGTGAGCACGATGCCTGTTTCGGCGATGTCGGAGGCCAGTTCCGGTGGCGACTGCTCCAAGACCCGCTTGAGGGACTGGACGATGGCCGCCAGGGGCTCCTGCAAGGCTTCGAGTATCTCGTCGCTGTTGAGGGTGAAGCTTTTCGGCACCCCCTCCGCCAGATTGCGGCCACGCACATCGATCTCGCGCACCTCGGTGCCGGGATAGGCGCTGCCGATCTCCATCTTGATGCGCTCGGCGGTGCTCTCGCCGATCACACTGCCGTGCTTGCGGCGCACGAAATTGGAAATCGCCTCGTCGAAGCGATCGCCCCCGACCCGCACCGAATCGGAGAACACCACGCCGTTGAGGGACAGAATGGCGATTTCCGTGGTGCCGCCGCCGATATCCACCACCATGGAGCCACAGGCCTCCTCCACCGGCAGGCCGGCGCCGATGGCGGCGGCCATGGGCTCCTCGATCAGGTACACCTCCCGGGCCCCGGCGCTGTAGGCGGATTCGCGGATGGCGCGCTTCTCCACCTCGGTGGCCATGGCCGGCACGCAGATCAAGACTCGGGGGCTGGGGGGAATAAAGCTGTGGGAGTGCACCTTCTTGATGAAGTGCTGGAGCATCTTCTCGGTGACCTGGAAATCGGCGATCACCCCATCCTTGAGGGGCCGGATGGCGGTGATGTTGCCGGGGGTGCGGCCCAGCATGCGCTTGGCCTCGACACCCACCGCCTCGACGATTTTTTGTCCCTGGTGGTGGCGGATGGCCACCACCGAGGGCTCGTTGAGGACGATGCCCTTGTCCCGCACATAGATCAGGGTATTGGCGGTGCCCAGATCAATGGACAGGTCGTTGGAGAACAGACCACGCAAGCGCTTGAACATATTGGGTGATGATCCTTTTACAATGGCGCACCGGCGTCCGGGGTTGCCGGGCTGCCGTATCAAGGGGGCGACTCTAGAGGGATTCAGGGCAAGGCGCAAATATGCTAGGGTTACGCCCCCTGCCGCAACGGGCCGCAACCTTCGCCCCCTGGCCCTGCTTGAAAGACGGGAATCATACCATGACTATCAAACCCTCGGATATTGAAAAGCTGGCGGAGTTGTCCCGCATCGCCATCAGCGAGGAGAACATCGCCGCCACCCTGGGGAGCCTGGACAATGTCCTGCGGTTGGTGGATCAGTTGCAGGCCGCCGACACCCGTGGCGTGCCCCCCATGGCCCACCCCCTCGACGCGGTGCAGCGCCTGCGTCCCGATGTGGTCACCGAAGGGGACCGCCGCGAGGCGTTTCAGGCCATTGCCCCGGCCACCGCCGAGGGCCTGTACCTGGTGCCGAGGGTGATCGAGTAAACCGCCATGGGCGGGATCTCCCCGGCCCTCGGCAAACAACAGCGCCCATGGCAAGGCCAGATGAACAGCTCGTCCCAGGAACATCTTTCCACAGGAATAGCCCGCCCCAGGAATAGCCCGCCACAGGAACAGACCACCCCATGCATGACAAAACCCTCGCGCAACTGAGCGCCGGCCTCGCCAGTGGCGAATTCTCCAGTGTCGAGTTGACCCGCCACTTTCTCGACCGCATCCAGCGCCTCGACACTGCCTACAACAGCTTTATCACCGTCACCGGCGACAAGGCATTGGCGTCGGCCGCCGAGGCGGACGCACGGCGCGCCGGCGGCGACAGCGTGCACCCGCTGTGCGGCGTGCCCATCGCCCACAAGGACATCTTTTGCACCGAGGGGGTGCGCACCAGCTGCGCTTCGCGCATGCTCGACAATTTCATCCCTCCCTATAACGCCACCGTGGTGGAGAACTTCATCGCCGCCGGAGCCGTGGTGCTGGGCAAGACCAACATGGACGAGTTCGCCATGGGCTCCTCCAACGAGACCAGTTGGTACGGCCCTGTGAAAAACCCCTGGGACACCGGCACCGTGCCCGGCGGCTCCTCCGGCGGTTCCGCCGCCGCAGTGGCGGCCCGTATCGCCCCCGCCGCCACCGCCACCGATACCGGCGGCTCCATCCGCCAGCCGGCGGCCCTGTGTGGCATCTCCGGCCTCAAGCCCACCTATGGCCGTGTGTCCCGCTGGGGCATGATCGCCTTTGCTTCCAGCCTCGATCAGGGCGGACCCCTGGCGCGCAGCGCCGAGGATCTGGCGCTGATGCTCAATGTGATGGCCGGCTTCGACCCCAGGGATTCCACTTGCCTGGACATGCCGGTGCCCGACTACACCGCCAACCTCGGCGACAGCATCGAGGGCCTGCGCATCGGCGTGCCCAGGGAATACTTCGACGAGGGTCTCAACCCGAAAACCGCTGCGGCGGTACAGGAGGCCATCGGCGAACTGGAGAAACTCGGCGCCAAGGTGCGGGACATCAGCCTGCCCCACTCCGGCCTGTCGGTGCCCGCCTACTATGTGATCGCCCCGGCGGAGGCCTCCGCCAACCTGTCGCGCTTCGACGGCGTGCGCTACGGTCACCGCTGCGAGAACCCGGTGGACCTGCGCGACCTGTATATGCGCACCCGCGCCGAGGGCTTCGGCGACGAGGTCAAGCGCCGCATCCTGGTGGGCACCTACTGCCTGTCCGCCGGCTATTACGACGCCTACTACAACAAGGCCCAGCAGGTGCGCCGCCTGATCAAGCAGGATTTCGTCGCCGCCTTCCAGGAGGTGGACATGATTCTCGGCCCCACCTGTCCCAACCCGGCCTTCCCGTTCGGCAGCAAGGGAGACAACCCGGTGGCCATGTACCTGGAGGATATCTACACCATCTCCACCAACCTGGCTGGGCTGCCGGGCATGTCCATCCCCTGCGGCTTCGTCGACGGCAAGCCGGTGGGCCTGCAGGTCATCGGCAATTACTTCAGCGAAGCGCGCATGCTCAATCTGGCGCACCGCTTCCAGCAGGTGACGGACTGGCACGACAAGGCACCGGAGGGCATCGCATGAACTGGGAAATTGTCATCGGCCTGGAAGTGCATGTGCAGTTGGCCACGCAATCGAAGATTTTTTCCGGCAGCAGCACCGCCTTCGGCGCCGCGCCCAACACCCAGGCCAGCGCCGTGGACCTGGCCATGCCCGGCACCCTGCCGGTGGCCAACGAACAGGCGTTCCGCGACGCCATCATGTTCGGCCTGGCGGTCAACGCCGAGATCGCCAGAACCTCGGTGTTCGAGCGCAAGAACTACTTCTATCCCGACCTGCCCAAGGGTTACCAGACCACCCAGTTGGCCCAGCCCATCGTCGGCCCCGGCTGGGTGGATATCCAGTTGCGGGACGGCAGCCACAAACGCGTCCGCATCCACCACGCCCACCTGGAGGAGGATGCCGGCAAATCCCTTCATGAGGCGATTGTCGACGAACATGGTCACGCCATGTCCGGCATCGATCTCAATCGCGCCGGCACCCCGCTGATCGAAGTGGTCACCGAGCCGGACATGCGCAGCGCCGAGGAAGCGGTGGCCTTTGCCAAAAAGCTGCACTCCATCGTCACCTCCCTGGGCATCTGCGACGGCAACATGTCCCAGGGCTCCATGCGCTTCGATGTCAACATCTCGGTGCGCCGCCCCGGCGAACCCCTCGGCACCCGCACGGAAACGAAGAACCTCAATTCCTTCAAATTCATGGAAGAGGCCATCCGGCTGGAGGTCGAAAGGCAGATCGATGTCATCGAGGACGGCGGCAAGGTGATCCAGGAAACCCGCCTCTACAACGGCGAGACCAAGACCGCCCGCGCCATGCGCGGCAAGGAAGAGGCCAACGACTACCGCTACTTCCCCTGCCCCGACCTGCTGCCCGTGGTGTTCAGCGACGACGACATCGAGGCCATTCGCCGCGGCCTGCCGGAGCTGCCCGACGCCCGCCACCAGCGCTTCATGGAACAGTACGGGCTGTCGGACTACGACGCTGGCGTGCTGGGGGACGACGCCGCCATGGCGCGCTACTTCGAGGCCGCCGCTGCCGCCGCCGGCGACGCCAAACTGGCGGCCAACTGGATCATGGGGGATCTGTCGGCGCGCCTCAACAGCGAGGACATCGCCATCGCCGACTGCCCGGTGAGCGCCGAGCACCTGGGCCTCATGATCCAGCGCATCCGCGACAACACCATCTCCAGCAAGATGGCCAAGGAGGTGCTGCGGGGCATGTGGGAAGGCGAGGGGGACGCCGACGCGGTGATCGACAAGCGCGGCCTCAAGCAGGTGTCCGACAGCGGCGCCATCGAGGCCCTGGTCAGCGAGGTGCTGGCAAACAACGCACCACAGGTCGAGAATTACCGCGCCGCCGACGAGGCCAAGCGCCCCAAGATGCTGGGTTTCTTTGTCGGACAGATCATGAAGGCCTCCAAGGGGCAGGCCAATCCCCAGCAGGTGAACGAGATCCTGCTGAAGAAACTCAACGAATTGCTTTAACCACTGTTTTACAGGAGCGGGAACAACAAGCCACGGGCCGGACTGCTTGTTGCGCCACACTGATCAACGCAGGATTACCCATGTCCCTGAAAAAAGACAAGCAGAAAGTCATTGGCGAAGTCTTCGACGACGCCCGTATCAAGTCCTTTCTCAACTACCAGCCCCCCGAGGGGGTGGATGCGGACTATCATGTGCTGGAGAAGGCCTACCGGGGCATGACCGCCGAGTGCTTTGCCTCGTTCGTGACGTTTTTCGTGGCTGAAGGCCGTGACATCAACGCCGCCAACCCTCAGGGCCGCACTATACTTCAGGAATTGAAAACTCACCGCCTGTCGGAGGAGTACATCGCGGTGTTGGAGGCCAACGGCGCCAGATAACAGGTTTCAACTCCCGGCCAGCGAGGCACCATTGGATGGAAAGCGACAAACAACGGCTGCAGCAATGGGTGAAGGATCACCACCACGCGCTGGTGGCCCTGGCCAGGGTGCTGTTGGGGGACGATGCCGAGGAGGCCGTGCAAAATGCCTGGCTCAAGGCCTACCGGGCCATGGAATCCTTCGAGGGCCGCTCCCAGGTTCGCACCTGGCTGGGTCGCATCGTTCTCAACGAAGCCAAGATGCTGTTGAGAGCGCGCCGGCGGGAGATCCTGGTGGGAAACCCTGGTGACGACGATGCCTACGAAGCGATCATTGCCAAGCGCTATACCGGAAATGGTGGTTGGCGCCACCCCCCCGGCCACTGGCACGACGATTCTCCCGAGGCCCTGCTGACCAGGGACGATCTGGCGGAATGCCTGGAGACCCTGCTGGACTCCATGCCCAAAGCTCAGCGCGCCTTGTTGGAACTGCGTGACGCCACGGGCCTGGGATTCACTGAAATCTGTAATGAGCTGGAGGTTTCCGCATCCAATGCCAGGGTACTGCTGCACCGGGCCCGCACCAGACTCTACAATCTGGTGGATCACTATGAGGAAACTGGCGAATGTTGAAGTGTCGTGAAGTTGCAGTGGAGGCGGAGCGCCTGCTGGATGGCGAGTTGACATGGCCGCGCCGGCTGGCACTGCGTTTTCATCTGCTCATGTGCCACCATTGTCAGCGCTATGTCCGTCAGTTGAGAACCCTGCTGGGCGCGGTTCGCACCCTGCACCCTCAAGCCAGCGAAACGGATGTCGCCAAGGTAACCGAATTTGTACTGTCCTCGCAGCGGCGAATAGACGACTCGGCCTCCAGAAAGGGCCCCGACGATACCTGATCCAGGGCACTTCCGGCAGACCACGCTACCCGCCAACAGTCTGTTCACACCGGTGCTTCAGCCACCGGAAGGCCACGCGTAATCGGCAAAGGCCTCGTCTGGCGGTGTGTCGAACACATGGTTGGTGTAGTTGCTGAGCAACTTGACCGCCATCGCCAGCACAATCTCGAGAATCTGCTCCTCGCGATATCCCGCCGCCAAAAAATCCGCGACCTCTGTCTGTCGCGGCATGCCCCGCGACTCGAGCATTTGGAGGGTAAATCCGTGGAGGGCCGCGAGCCTGTCATCCACCAGGGGACGCCCATCGCGCAAGGCCTCGAGATCCTCCCCGGACATACCGGCCATCCTGTCGGCGACCATGCTGTGGGCGGCCATGCAATAGCGGCATCCGTTGAAACGACTGATGGTGAGCAGCACCGTTTCCTGTTCCACCGGGGACAGACCGGAATGTTCGCGGAAGCGCTGGTAACCTTCCATATAGGTTTCCAACAGGCCCGGGGAGTTCGCCATCCTGGCGTACATGTTGGGGATGAAACCGAACGCGGCCTTGGCTTTTTCAAGCACTGCCTTCTGGCGGTCGTTGGCAGTGGCCAGGGAAATGGCCCCCAGGGAAAGTTGGATGTCAGTCATGGTGTTTCTCCTCTTTGGGTTAGTTTGGCAAGCTCGGGTTGCCGACGGGGCTACGAAGTCCGAAATGACTTGAGGGCACCTCTATCAATTGAGCGTGGTCTCTGCGCCACCTGACAGGCGGAATTGCCATGGATACGGCAAGCCCCTGCTGGCGCGCGATTCAAATGGCAACGGCCCAATCCGGCAACCAGGTGAGTGCCCAGCTTTCCAATTGCTTGTCCCAGCCACTCAACACCAATATCCCCAGCAACAATAGCATGGCTCCCAGCAACCGCTTGCCGCGTCCCCCTGTTTCCAGCAGCCCTGGGCGCCAGCGGCGCAACAGTTCCGCCGAGCCATAGCCCGCCAACAACAGCACCGTCGCAATGCCGATACCAAATGCGAACATGACCACGAAAGCCATCGCCATATCCTGCCCCAGGGAAGCCAGCGCAATGGCCGCGCCAAGTGTGGGGCCGACACAGGGAAGCCATACCAGCCCCACCAGGGCGCCGATGCCAAATTGCCCGAATGGGCCAGTGCCCGCCGATGACGCCGGTTGAAACCGGTTGCCAACCACGGACAAACGCTCCGTCAGCCAGGCTCCGGCGCGCCGAAACAGCAGGGGTATGGCCGCCACCAGCAGCAGCACCCCCGCCAGATAGCGCACGATTTCCAGTCCCAGACCCAGGTTAAGCAACACATAGGTGAGCACCGTGCCCGCCAGTGCAAACGCCACACTCAGGCCCAGCGCCAGCCACAGTGGGCCACTGCGTCCCGCCGTGGCGGCCGATGACATGACGATAGGCACAAGCGGCCATACACAGGGGGACAGAATGCTGAGGGCCCCGGCGAGGTAGGCCAGCGGAACACTGGCGAAACCCAGGCTCACCGCGCACCCGCCGCCTGGTCAAGCTGTTGGAAAATCGCTTCGCGGTTCGTCTCCGCGACACTGAACCAGAGCTGTTCCTCTCCCCGGTAAAGCAGCAGTGTCGACTGACGGGGAGCCCGGAAATGACGCACCCACTCCTTCTGGGAGTCAAAGTCCACCCTGAGGATATGCAACGACACCTCGGGTCTCTCCTCCTGGTAAGCCGCCAGGATGTCTTGCTGGCGGGCACAGGTCGGACACCAGTCGGCATGGATATCCACCAGGATCAACGCCCCGGCCTGCTGCAACTCATCGAATAATTCCTTGCTGAAAGACTTCTGATCAAAGGCGCTGGCGGAAACTGACAGCAGCAATGCTAGCAGGGACATGCCCCACACAATTTTTAACTGACGAATGATAGCCATGGAAGACGCTCCTTTTTTGCAGGTGATGTTCACCACTGGATGCGCCCGGGGCTGATTTGTTACAGCGTGATGGAATAAGGCTTGCCCCCGGCCTGTGGACCCACTCCATTCGCGGTGATGTGTAACAACGCAGCGGGGCGCGCATCCATGGGTGGCATTGAGCGATTCCCATCCTGTTGTCTGGGCTGCCTGTTGTCTGGTCTGCGACGCCGATTCAGCAGTGACTGTCTCGCCTCTAGGGGTACGGCATCAGGTCAATGCACGGCAACACCGGTGACATCGCGCTCCCGGGCGCATCGCCGGACCATCCAGCAACCAATATTGATGTATTGAAGCAACTACGGAGTTGATCATGAAAAACATAGCCAAGAATACCCTGAAAGCCACCTTGGGCGCGGCCTTCCTCACGTCAACCCTGGGCGCCTCCGCCACCACATTGACCGACAATCCCTTTGTCGCCAACCAGCTCGACGGCGGTTATCAACTGGCCAGCCGTGACGCCGAGGGCAGGTGTGGAGAAGGGAAGTGCGGTGGCGATGAAGGCAAGGGCGCCGAAGGGAAATGCGGTGAAGGCAAGTGCGGTGGCGACGAGGGCAAGGGCGCCGAAGGGAAATGCGGTGAAGGCAAGTGCGGCGGGTGAAGGGCGCCATGATCC
>JBJHDJ010000011.1:0-19475 GCA_050486485.1 Porticoccaceae bacterium | reverse complement strand
CCCGGTCGGCATCCCGGGGGAGAGTTTTCGAGACACGCCGTAAACCCGTCCCTGGGGACTCGACGGCGCCATCCCTGGCGCCGACGGTCTCGAAAACTCTCCCCCGGGACACCGCCCTACTACCGTAGAGGGGCTTAAGTCAGTGCCATTCATACTAGGGCCTATTCACACTAATACTCCGGCAGTTCCATGTCGGCGAAGAACGCTTCCAATTCGTCCTTGGAGTGGCAGGCAATGGCGCGGTCCACTACCTCGCGGGTGAGGTGTGGGGCGAAGCGTTCGATGAAATCGTACATGAAGCCCCGCAGATAGGTGCCGCGCCGGAAACCGATGCTGGTGATGCTGGGTTGGAACAGGTGCCGGGCATCGAGTGCCACCAGATCCCTGTCCTGCTCCGGGTCGTAGGCCATATGGGCGACAATGCCTATGCCGAGGCCGAGGCGCACATAGGTCTTGATCACATCCGCGTCGGTGGCGGTGAACACGACTTGGGGATTGAGGCCACTGGCGGTGAAGGCTTCGTCCAGCCGCGAGCGCCCGGTGAAGCCGAACACATAGGTGACAATGGGATGGGCGGCGACATCCTCGATGGTGATTTCATCGAGAGCCGCCAGCGGGTGATCCCTGGGCACCAGCACGCAGCGATTCCAGCGGTAGCAGGGCATCATCAGCAGGTTGGAAAACAGCTCCAGCGCCTCGGTGGCGATGGCGAAGTCCACGCCGCCCTCGGAGGCCATCTCGGAAATCTGCATCGGAGTTCCCTGGTGCATGTGCAGGGACACCCCGGGGTACTTCTGGATAAAGGATTCGATCACCCTGGGCAGGGCATAGCGCGCCTGGGTGTGCGTGGTGGCGATGGACAGGCTACCGCGGTTGGGGGCGCTGTATTCACTGGCCAGCTGCTTGATGCTCTCCACCCTGTGGAGAATCTCGCCGACGATCACCATGATCTCCTGCCCCGCTGGCGTTACCCGGGTGAGGTGCTTGCCGCTGCGGGAAAAGATCTCCACACCCAACTCGTCCTCCAGCAAGCGGATCTGCTTGCTGATCCCGGGCTGGGAGGTGTACAGGCTCTGGGCCGTGGCGGAAACATTGAGGTCGTGGTGGGCGACCTCCCAAACATAGCGCAATTGCTGAAGCTTCATCCGCGACTCCTGGATCGGGTTGCCGCCTGGCGTCCTTCAGGCATGTAGCGTCCTTCAGGCATGTAGATGGTATCGCTATAAGAAAGACAAAAACCATTACCTGGGAGAATAGATGCTCCCTGGCTATCTTGCCAGTGTCTTACACGGTTCCGTCGCTCACGGTCTCCAGACAGGCAACGCCGGTACCCCGCAGGCCACAATAGCCGCCGGGATTCTTCGCCAGGTATTGCTGGTGATAGTCTTCCGCGTAGTAAAAGGGAACGTGCTGACGGATCTCGGTGGTGATGGCCGGGTAGCCCGCCGCCGCCAGCGCCCGCTGGTAGCGATCACGGCTGGTCACCGCCTCGGCCATCTGCCCGCTGTCATGGCAATAGATGGCGGAGCGGTACTGGGTGCCGATATCGTTGCCCTGGCGCATGCCCTGGCAGGGATCGTGGGCCTCCCAGAACACCTTGAGAAGCTCGGCAAAAGAGATGTCGTCGGGTCTGTAAACCACCAGCACCACCTCCGTGTGGCCTGTCATGCCCGAACACACTTCCTGGTAGGTGGGGTTGGGGGTGTGACCGCCGGCATAACCCACGGCGGTGACATGGACACCCGCAAGCTTCCAGAACAATCGCTCGGCCCCCCAGAAACAGCCGAGGCCGAACTGGACCGTGGCGGCACCGACGGGAAACGGTGGCACCATGGAGTGGCCATTCACCACATGAACACCGGCTATCGGCATGGGTTGATCCCGGCCCGGCAGGGCTTCGTGGGGTTGCGGTAAACGGGTTTTTGCTGACAGGTAACTCATTTCGACGCTCTCATCCGTTGCAATACGCTGTGACAATGATAGTCATTGATTGGGCCATTGGCGGGAAGAACGAGCAAAGGAGCGGTCAACGCTGACTACAGCAGCCCCTCGTCACGGAACAGGGCCAGCAACCCTTGCTCGTCCAGCACAGGTATATTCAGCTCCTGTGCACGCTTGAGCTTGGAACCGGCACCTGGACCCGCCACCACGCAATCCGTCTTCGCCGACACACTCCCCGTCACCCGGGCGCCCAGCTGCTGAAGTTTTTCCTTGGCCTCGGCGCGGCCCATGGCCTCCAGGCTGCCGGTCAACACCCACACCTGTCCCGCCAGTGGCTGCCCCCCCTCCCCCGCTGGCGTGGGGTCGGGCCAGTGGATCCCGGCATCCCGCAAGGCGTTGACCACGGCGATATTGTCCGGGTTGTCGAAGAACTCCCTCACGAAGCGAGCCACCACTGGCCCCACATCGCCCACTTCCCGCAACGCCTCCAGACTGGCCGCCGCCAGGTGATCCAGGTCCCCAAAGTGGGCCGCCAGGGCCTGGGCGGTGGCCTCCCCCACCTCGCGGATCCCCAGGGCATGGAGGAAACGGGCCAGGGTCGTGTCCCTGGAAGCGGCGATGGCCTGCACCAGGTTATCGGCGGACTTCTCCGCCATGCGCTCGAGTCCGGCCAGGGTATCCCTGTCCAATCGGTACAGGTCGGCCACGGATTGCACCAGACCGCGATCCACCAACTGCTCGACCAGTTTTTCCCCCAGGCCATCGATATCCATGGCCTTGCGGGAGGCGAAGTGGATCAGCGCCTGCTTGCGCTGGGCGGCGCACACCAGGCCACCGCTACAGCGCAGCACGGCCTCCCCCTCGGCGGCCTCCACCGGGGAGTTGCACACCGGGCAGTGATCGGGAAAGGTGATGGGGCGGGCATGCGGCGGCCGCTCCCCCTCGACCACCCGCACGATTTGGGGGATGACATCGCCGGCGCGCCTCACCACCACCCGATCGCCAATGCGCAGATCAAGCCGTTCAATTTCGTCGCGGTTGTGGAGGGTGGCGTTGCTCACCGTGACGCCGCCGACGAACACCGGCTCCAGGCGCGCCACCGGGGTCACGGCGCCGGTGCGCCCTACCTGAAACTCCACATCCAGCAGGGTGGTGGCCATCTCCTGTGCGGGAAACTTGCGGGCCACCGCCCAGCGGGGAGCGCGGGCGACAAACCCCAGGCGCCTTTGCAGCTCCAGGTCGTTGACCTTGTAGACGATGCCATCGATATCGTAGTCGAGGCTGTCCCGCAACCCGGCAAGACGCCGATAGTAGGCGAAACAACCATCGAGATCCCGCGCCAGCTCGATCAGGGGATTGACCGGCAGCCCCCAATCGCGCAACTGACCAAGCACCTGCCAATGCTGCTCGGGCTGGCGCCAGCCCTCGCTGTAACCACCGCCATAGGCGAAAATGGCCAGCGGCCGACTGGCGGTGATTCGCGAATCCAGTTGACGGAGGCTGCCAGCGGCGGCGTTGCGGGGATTGACAAAGGTCTTGTCCCCAGCCTCCCGGGCACTGGCATTGAGGGCCTCGAAACCGGCGCGGGGCATGTAGATCTCGGCGCGCACCTCCAGCACGGGGGGCACACCCTCCCCCCGCAGGCGCAGGGGCACGCTGTCGATGGTGCGCACATTGGCGGTGATATCCTCGCCCTTGCGGCCATCGCCGCGGGTGGCGCCCCGCGCCAACACCCCATCCCGGTACAGCAGGCTCACCGCCACTCCATCCAGCTTCGGCTCGCAGACAAAGGCCAGTGGCTCGTCGCGCCTCAACCAGTCCCGGGCGCGGCGCTCGAAATCGGCCACTTCCTCGTCGCTGAAGGCATTTTCCAGGGACAGCATGGGTTGAAGATGTTCCGCTTCGGCAAAGGCCGACAGGGGCGCCACCCCTACCCGCTGGGTGGGGGAGTCCGGGCTCTTGAGGTGGGGGTATCGTGTCTCGAGATCCTGCAGTCGCCGCAGCCGCTCATCGTACTCCCGGTCGGTGATTTCGGGATCGTCGAGGGCGTAGTAGCGGTAATTGTGGTGGTGGAGTTCGCTGGCCAGGCGCTCCATTTCCTCCCTGGCGGCGGATTCGCTGTGATCGGACACGGCTAATTCGTCAGGGTAAAGGAGCGCCGGGTGAAATCGATGATGCGCTGCCGATAGTGTTCGATGGTCTGCTTGGTCAGGGCGCTGCGGGTTTCATCCTTGAGCTCCCCATCCAGCTTGCGGGCCATGCTGGCGGCCGTGGCTATCAGGGTATCGAAGGACTCGAGAGGCTTCTCCAGGCCGTCAAGGGGCATGATGAAGGTGATGCCCGGGGTGCTGAACTGGTCCATGATATTGAGATCGAACACCCCGGGGTTCACCGAATTGGCAACACTGAAATGCACGGGGCCGGCACCGTCCTTGGTTTCGTGGCGGTGGAAGATACGCATGGCGCCGTAGCGCAGCCCGTGGTCGAGCAACTGCTCCAGCAGTTGCTCGCCCTCGAAGAACTGCCCCTTGTGGGCCATCAGGTGAAGTACCAGGATATCCTCCTGGGGACTACCAGAGGGGGATTTTTCCGCCTCCCGCCCACGGGGCGACTCCTGACGGTCCTGGAGGGGTGGTGGCTCGGCGGCCATCATGCCGTCGTGGGCCTCGCCCTGGTAGTCATCGACAGCGGTGAAAGGCGCCTGGCCACCGCCTTGGGGCGCGGGTGTGCCTTGTGGAGGATCGTCGGCTTCCCGTGGATCGGCGGGAATGTCGGAGGCCGGTGGGTCAAAAATGTCGGGGTCGCGATCGGGCGCCGGCTGTTCGCCCCTGGCACGGAAAGGCGCGGTGAACTTGTTGCGTGTGTAGTCGCAGTCGCGCTTGATCTTTTCACTCACTTCCTCGGCGCTGCGCTCGTCGCGCACCTGCACCACCCGGGCGCCCCGGCTGGGCAGTTCGCTGGGATAGTCATCGTCATCGTCGTCGAAAATGGAAGCGTGTCGCGAGGCCCGTCGAGTGGAGCTGCGAAGCTTGCCATGACGGGCTCGATTCACCCGGCGAATGCCGTCCAGGAGGACAGCCACGAGGACCAGGATGCCCAGAAAGATCAGAATTTCCCGTGCGCCAAAATCCATGAATTCCTCAGTCTTTGTTTACGGGCGGCTTGGGGGCACTAGGCGGAGCATGGCAAGCGCCATACGGACCCCTCGGGCTCTGGTCAGCATGCCGAATCCCCCGAAAATAAGCTACCAGGCGCTATGGGCGCCCGCTTTGCCGGCCATTACGGCAGCACCTGGCGCGCATTAGCAGGGGTATCACATATCCCGGCAAACCAAGCAATTATTAAAACATCCTAAAGAATTAAATCAACCCCGAATCCGGTCGGGGCTGAGCCCGGTGTCAGGCTTCGGCCAGTTCCGCGGCGCGATCCACATCCACCGCCACCAGCCGCGATACGCCGGGCTCGTGCATGGTCACCCCCATCAGGTGTTGGGCCATCTCCATGGCGATCTTGTTGTGGGTGATGTAAATGAACTGCACCTTCTCCGCCATCTCCTGCACCATCCGCGCATAGCGGGCGACATTGGCGTCGTCGAGGGGCGCATCCACCTCGTCGAGCATGCAAAACGGCGCCGGGTTGAGCCGGAAGATGGAAAACACCAGGGCAATGGCGGTCAGTGCCTTCTCCCCTCCGGACAACAAATGGATGGTGGTGTTCTTCTTGCCCGGGGGGCGGGCCATGATGGTCACTCCGGTATCCAGCAGATCGTCGCCAGTCAGTTCCAGGTACGCGTGTCCGCCACCAAACACCTTGGGGAACAACTCCTCCAGGGAGTTGTTGATCTGGTCAAAGGTTTCCTTGAAGCGAGTCCGGGTCTCCCGGTCGATCTTGCGGATGGCGTTTTCCAGGGTGTCGAGGGCTTCCACCAACTCGTCGTTCTGGGTGTCGAGGTAAGTCTTGCGCTCGGATTCGGTCTTGAACTCCTCGATGGCCGCCAGGTTGATGGCGCCCAGTCGCTGTATGCGCGCGGCAATGCGCTCCAGTTCCTCCTCCCACTGACGGGGATCGGCCTCCTCCCCCAGCTCCTGCAGAAGGGTCTGCAAGTGGTAGCCCTGCTCCGCCACCTGTTCGGCGATGGTGGTGCAGCGGGTGCGCACTTCCTGGGTTTGCAAGCGGGACTGTTCCAGCTCGGTGCGCTTGTCGAGAATCAAGGCTTCCAGTTGACCCCGGCGCCTTTCCTGTTCACGCATCGCCTGTTCCACCTCTTCCAGGCGACGGCGCGCCTCGCCGAGCCGCTCTTCCACGGCGAGGCGTCTTTCCAGTTGCTCCTCCAGGCGTTGGGTCAGTTCCGCGCTGGGGTCGTCCTCGACAGTGGCGCTGGCCAGCAACTGTTCGCGGCGCTCCCGCAACCTGGAGACCTGTACTTCGAGCCGTTCCAACCCCTCGCGCACGGCCTCCAGTTGAGTGCGCACCCCCTGCTCGCGCATGGACAGCTCGTGGAGCCGGTCCCGGGTATGGCGTGCCCGCTGGCGGGCGGCGTCGAGTCGGGTGCGGGTCTGGTCCCGTTCGCCGAGCAGGGACTCCCGCTGGCGGGTATCCTGCTCCATGCTGTCGAGGGACTCCTGCAGCACCAGCCTCGCCTCCGCCAACTGCTCCTGCTCCAGCAACTGCTGCTGACGAATGTCCGCCAGCTCTTCCTCGGCGCGGCCGCGGCGGGTGGCGAACTGTTCGATCTGCATGCGACTGGCGCTGATGCGGGAACGCAGTTCCGCGTAACCGCGCTGGCGGTCGGCGATGGCCCGGGAGAGAGCTTCGCGGCGGGCCTCCAACTCACTGAGCTGGGCTTCACGGCTGTGCTGCTGGTCCACCAGCACGGCGACTTGGGCCGCCAGGGCTTCCAGCTCCACGGCCACCTCCGCCAGTTCCTGCTTGCGCTTGAGCACGCCGGCGGCGGCATTGCGACCCCGCGCCACCCGCGCCCAGTTGGCGCCAAGCCAGACGCCGTCGCGGGTCACCACGGATTCCCCGGGGGCAAGCACGCCCCGCAGCCCCAGGGCGGCGTCGAGGGTGTCGGCGCCATGGATTCCCGCCAGCAGCGCCAGTGCCGGGCCGTCCTTCACCCGCCGCGACAGCAGGGAGTCGGACCCGCCCTGCGCCGCGGATGTCGCGGACCCATCCACCAGGGTCAGCTCACCCTTGGCGAGACCGGCCAGTTCGCTGGCGAGGGGTTCCAGGGCCTCCACGCACACCGCCTGGAGACTGTCCCCCAGCACCGTTTCGAGGGCAAGTTCCCAACCCGGCTCCACGTCCAGGGATTGCGCCAGCCGCGGCTGGTTATCCAGGGAGCGCTGTTTAAGCCACGCCTTTTCCTCCCCGTGATCTTCCAGGGCACCCTGCTGCAAGGCCTCCAGGGAGGCCTGGCGACCCTTGAGGGCTTGCAACCGTTCGCGGGCCTGTCCCAGTTCGGCGCCGCTGGACTGGTGGGCCTTGCGGGTCTGGTCGATGGCGGACACCACGCCGTCCAGCTCCCTCTGCATGTCGTCGCCGGACAGTTCCATTTCCACCAGTTGCTCGTCCAGCAGGGACAGCTCCCCCTCGTCGGGCCCACTGCCCAACAGCTCGCGGCGCTCCGCCTCCAAGCGCTCGATGCGCTCGGCGAGGCGGCGCAGCACCTGCTCCAGGTGCTGGATGCGTGACTGCTCCACCTCGGCCTTCTGGCGCGGCGCCGCGGCCCGGTGGTTGAATTCATCCCACGCGGCCTGCCACTGGTTCATGGCCTCCTCGGCGTCGTGGAGCTGGGCCGAGGCCTCCGCTTCCTCGCCACGCAACTGCTCCAGGGCGGGCAGGATGTCCTCCAGTTCGGCACGCCACGCCTCGGCCCGGGCGCGGTCGCCGCGCAGGTGCTCCTCCGCCTCGGCATGATTGCGCTCGGTCTGCTCGATATCCCGGCGCAACTCCAGGGCGCGCTGGCGAATGTGCTCGATGGATTGCTCGGTGCGGGCCACCTCGGCGCCGATGGCGTAGAACTCCCCCTGGGTGGCATTGAAGTGATCGCTCTCCGCGGTGTAGCTGACGCGGAGCTTTTCCAGGGCGGTATCGAGAGCGCTGCGCTCGGTGACCAGGGCCTCCACATCCAGTTCCTGGCGGGTGATGAGCGCCTGGCGGTGCTGCAACTGCCCGTTCAGCTCCCGCCAGCGCAGGGCCTGAAGCTGCGCCTTGAACTGGCGCTCCTCCTTTTTGAACTCGGCGTACTTTTCCGCCGCCTGGGCCTGGCGCTCCAGGCGCTGCAACTGGCGGCCCAGTTCATCGCGGATATCGGTGAGGCGTTCCAGGTTTTCCTGGGTGCGGCGCATGCGGTTCTCGGTGTCGCGGCGGCGCTCCTTGTACTTGGAGATCCCGGCGGCCTCCTCGATGAACACCCGCAATTCCTCCGGTCGCGCCTCGATCAGATTGGAGATCATGCCCTGCTCGATAATGGCATAACTGCGCGGACCAAGGCCGGTGCCGAGAAAAATATCGGTGATGTCGCGGCGGCGGCATTTGTTGCCGTTCAGGTAATAGCTGGACAGGCCATCGCGGGTGACCTTGCGGCGGATGGAGATTTCAGCGTAGCTGGCGTACTCGCCGCCGAGGGCATTCTCACTGTTGTCGAAAATCAGCTCGATGGAGGCCTGGCCCACCGGCTTGCGTCCGCCGGAGCCGTTGAAGATGACATCGGTCATCGACTCGCCCCGCAGGTGCTTGGCGGAGCTTTCCCCCATCACCCAGCGCACCGCGTCGATGACATTGGATTTGCCGCAGCCATTGGGGCCCACAACCGCGCACAGGTTGCTGGGAAAGTGGACCGTCGTCGGGTCGACGAATGACTTGAACCCCGCCAGCTTGATGCTTTTGAGACGCATGGAAGACTCGTTGTGAGGGCGTTATGCGATACCCCTGGCGGATATCCGTTAGATGCGGATTTTACACCCTCGAGAGGATGGGACAAGCACTCTGGCAGGTGGTTGGATTTCTCGTACCATGTACAGGTTTCATGTGGATGCGGAGGATGTCGACTTTGGCCCGCGGGTGGGACTGGGTTTCACGTAACACGTAACACGTTTCACGTGGGAGGAACCCCAATTCCTGTACTCTCGGTCAAACTTGGCAGCGAGCTCCTGACTCCGGGGTATCAGACCCTCTTCATGGGTGAGTTCGGCACTGAAATGTCAGTCGGCCCCCACGTGAAACGTGTGACGTGTAACGTGAAACTCATCCAATCCTCAAGGAATCTTCCGAGCAATCACCAACGACAGAGGCTCAGCCAGCGCGGTGGCCTTGACCGGGCCATGGCTGCCCTCCAGATCCCCGGATGCCGGAGTGGCGTTGCCGGCGAAGGAAACCCGGGCCACAACCTCCAGTTCGTCGGCGCTCTCCAGGGTGATGGCGGGATTCATGGTGGCGCTGTTGTCCAGGGTCACCCGCGCCGGCAGGTCGGCGCGGGTCAGACGCTTGATGGCCAGGGGCATGGCGGCGCCCTGCCAGGCGCGGGCATAGACAAACACCGTGGTATCCGGCGGCACATCGAGCCCTTCCGCCAGGGAAACCTCCACCACCACGCCGGTGCTTTTGGGGTCGGCTTCGGCGTCGTTGTCGGCACCCCGGGTCTCGGTACCTTCCACCCCGGTACCTTCCACCTCGGTACCTTCCACCAACGCCAGGGTCAGCCGCTGCTCGGCGCTTTGAATGCCCGCCTGCAGGGCTTGACGGGACGGCGAATTCCCCGGCAGTTGGCGCAGGGCCCGCTGCCAGTGGCGAATGGCATCCTCGTAGCGGGACTCCTGGAAGGCGGCAATGCCCATCAAGCCAAGCGCCGTCTGGTCATTGGGGGCCAGGGTATAGGCGGATAGCACCGCGGAGCGTACCTGCTCGGTCATCTCGTTGTTGCTGGCCAGGAACAGCACCTGGGCGTATTCCGCCATCAGCGAGCCGTCGGCGGGCAACAGCGCCACGGCGCGGCGGTAGTGGTGGATGGCGCCCGGCAGGTCGCCGCGGTCGTGGGAAAAGCGCGCCAGCAGCACAGGATACACAGGCCGGCTGGGGTGGCGCTGGCCGAGCTCCTCCAGGCGGCGGAAGATCTCCTCGTCCAGGGCCCGCACCACGGCGGCCGGCGTTTCGGCGGTCACCCCGGTGAAGCGCTCCTCGAACAGATCCCGCAGCACCAGTTCGTCGGCGGCGCCAATGCGCAGGTACACCAGCACCGCGAACAGGGGTACCGCCACGGCCATCACCGGGAATATCCAGCGCCCCCGGTCCCTGACCTGGTCATCGCCGATGTCGCCGCTGTCCACGAGGAACTGGCGCTTGTACTCCACTTCCAGTTCGCGGCGCTGGCCGGCGTCGATTTCCCCCTCCGCTTGCTGGCTGTCCAGTTCGGCGAGTTTCTCCTCCAGCAGGGTGCGGTTGAGGGCCACTTCGGCGGCGCTGCTGGCCGTGGCGCCCCGTCGCAGCAATCCCCAAAGCACAAAGGCGGCGGCGCACAGGGAGGCAATGGCAAAGGCGATCCACATCATCAACGGGTCTCCGCGGCATCGTCCCTGAGCAGGGCTTCAAGTTTTCTCTGTTCATCAGGATCGAGAGGGCGGTCGTCCACGGGGGCCTGCTGTCGTTGGCGGCGCACCACCGCCACCAAGGCCAGGAGGCCAATCAGCGCCAGTGCTCCCGGACCAAACCACAGCAACAGGGTGTTGCTTTGCACCGCTGGACGGTAACGCACGAAGTCACCGTAGCGTTCCACCAGGTGGTCGGCGATCTCCCGGTCGCTGTAACCCTCTTCCAGCAGGCGGCGGATTTCCCCGCGCAGGTCGGCGGCAATGGGCGCGTCGGAATCCGCCAGGTTCTGGTTCTGGCACTTGGGACAACGCATCTCGGCGATAAGCACCCGATAGCGTGCCTCCAACTCGGCGTTGGACAGGGGGGCGATCTCGATCACCGCCCAGGCGGGAATGGTCAGCAGGCACAAGGTCAGCAACAGGGTGACAAGTTTCATCCGCGATCCTCCAGGCTGGCGGCCACCAGCTTTTCATACAGGGGTTTGATGCGCTGCCACACCTCTTCGTCGACGATACCCACATGCTTGTAGTGAATGGTGCCGCGGTGGTCCACTAGATAGGTTTCCGGCGCGCCGAACACCCCCAGGTTGATGCCGTAGCGACCCTCGCGATCCTCGAAGGTCGCCTGATAGGGATCGCCCTTGTCCGCCAGCCACTCCCGGGCGGCGTCGGGAAGATCCTTGTAGTTCATACCAATGATGGGCACGCCACGCTGCGCCAGCTCCACCAGAAACGGATGCTCGATGCGGCACGGTGGGCACCAGGTGCCCCAAACATTGAGCAGGCTCACCTGACCCTGGAACAAGCTCTCGTCGAGGGTGCGCTCCGGTTGCTGTAAGTCCGGCAGGGTGAATTCCGGCACCGGACGATGAATCAGCACCGAGGGCAGCTCGGCGGGATCGTTATCCAGGCCCCACAGCAGGAACAGACCCAGCAACAGGAATATTCCCAGGGGAATGAACAATTTCAGGTTTTTCATCATCAGCCTCCCGCGGCCGGCACCGCGTCGGCGGCCAACGCCGTGCGGCGCGCCCGGTAGCGTCTGTCCGCCATCGCCAAACCGGCGCCGATGGCCATGAACAGGGCCCCCAGCCAGATCCAGCGCACAAAGGGTTTGACATGGACCCTGGCGGCCCAGGCGCCGTCCTCCAGGGGCTCGCCCAGGGACACATACAGGTCGCGGAACAGGCCGGCGCCAATCCCCGCCTCGGTCATGATCTGCCCGCTAGCCACATAGCGGCGCTTCTCCGGGTACAGGGTGGCGACCACCCGGTCGCCGCGCCACACCGGCACCTCCACCATGTCGGACACGAAATTGGGGCCGCGCACCACGCTGAACTCACCAAACTCGAACACATAGTCGCCCTTGACCACCCTGGTGCCGGACTCCACCCGGGCATCCTGCTCGGCGCTGTAGATGGACACCAGGCCGGCACCGAGGATGGCGCAAACCACACCCAGGTGAGCCAGTTGCATGCCCCAGTAGCTGCCGGACAGGCGCCGCAGGCCCTCGGCGCGACCGGCGGAGTGTTCGGACTTGCGCCACAGGTCGCGGGCCATCATTGCCACCACCCAGGTGAATACCGCCACGGTGATGGCGGCGCCGACATGGAATGCGCCTCCGTACAACAGGGGGAAGGCGATGCCCGCCAGCAGGGCCAGCGCCAGGGGCAATAGCAGCCAGGGCTTCAGCCAGCGCCACTCGGTGCGCTTCCAGCGCAACACCGCGCCCACCGCCATCAGGGGTGCCAGCACCAGCATCAGCGGCACGAAAAAGAAGTTGAAATAGGGTGGACCCACGGAGATCTTGCCCCAATCCAAGACATCCGCCACCAGGGGATAGATGGTGCCCAGCAGAATAATGGCGGTGGCGATCACCAGCAGGACATTGTTGACGAGGATGAAGGCCTCGCGGGACAGCCACTCAAAGCCCCCCTGGGAGGGCAGCGACTGGGCGCGGAAGGCGAACAGCAGCAGGGATCCTCCCACCACCAAGCCCAGGAAAGCGAGAATGAAGACACCCCGCGCCGGGTCGGTGGCGAAAGCGTGCACGGAGGTGAGCACCCCGGAGCGCACCAGGAAAGCCCCCAACAGACTCAGCGAAAAGGCGAAGATGGCCAGCAGCAGCGTCCAACTGCGGAACAGGCCGCGCTTCTCGGTCACCGCCAGACTGTGCACCAGGGCGGTACCCACCAACCACGGCAGGAAGGAGGCGTTCTCCACGGGGTCCCAGAACCACCAGCCACCCCAACCCAGTTCGTAGTAGGCCCACCAGCTGCCCAGGGCGATACCCAGGGTAAGGAAGGCCCAGGCGGCGTTGGTCCACAGGCGGGTCCAGCGAGCCCAGGCGGCATCCAGACGGCCCGCCATCAGGGCGGCTATGGCGAAGGCGAAGGGCACGCTGAGCCCCACATAGCCCATGTAGAGCAGAGGCGGATGGAGGATGAGACCGATATCCTGCAACAGCGGGTTGAGATCGGAGCCCTGGGCGGCGGGAAACGGCAACATGCGCTCGAAGGGGTTGGAGGTGAACAACAGGAACATGTAGAAGCCCACCGCCACCATGGCCATCACCGACAATACCCTGGCCACCAGGGTAATGGGCATGGAGCGGCTCCAGGCAGCCACCGCCGCGATCCAGCCCGCCTGCACCAGCACCCACAACAGCAGCGAACCCTCGTGGGCACCCCACACGGCGCTGATCTTGTAGTACCAGGGCAGCAGGGTGTTGGAGTTGTTGGCGACATAGAGCACGGAGAAATCATCGCCGAGAAACGCCAGGGTGAGGGCCAGGTAGCTCACCAGGGCGAGCACCAGTTGCCCCATGGCCAGGGGTCTGGCAACCGCCATCCAGGGCCGGTTGCCAGTGAAGGACCCCACCAGCGGCACCACCGCCTGGCAGATGGCCAGGCCGAAGCCGAGTATCAGGGCGAAGTGACCGATTTCAGGGCTCATAGCGGGCCTCGTGGGCCTTTTCCATGGCTCTGTTCATGGCGTCCGCGACCTCCGCGGGCATATAGGTCTCGTCGTGCTTGGCAAGTACCTCGCTGGCGGCGAAGATGCCGTCTCCCCGCATGGCGCCGGTGGCCACCGCCGCCTCGTCCTCGGCGAACAGGTCCGGCAGGATACCGGTGAAGGTGACCGTCACCTCGCCGGCGCCATCGGTCACGGTGAAAAGGGTATCCAGGGTACCGGGCACCCGCTGGATGCTGCCGGGCACCACCATGCCGCCGACGCGGATACGGACCCCCTCCGGCGCCTCGCCGGCGACAATCTGGGACGGGGTATAGAACAGGTTGATGTTCTGGCGCAGGGCATAGGTCACCAGACCCACGGCCGCGGTGGCCAGGACTACGATGAAAATCACAGCCATCAGGCGTTGACGACGGACAGGATGCATCAGGATTCGCTCTCCTCCTCGACGGGTTGTGGGGAACCGGGACGCCGGCGCGCCAGCGCGGACCACAGGCGCCGCTCCCGGATCAGGGGGCTGGCCACCAACCAGATCAGCACCAGCAGGGTAAACAGATAAGACAGCCAGATGAAGGGGCCGTGCCCGCCCATGGCGAAAAATTCTGTAAAACTGGCGAACTGGAAAGTCATCGGACACCTCCCCGAGCGAGATCCTGCAACCACTGGCTGCCGCGTTCGCGATGCACGATCTCGGCGCGGGTATTGAGGATCAGCACCAGGGCATACAGACAATAAAAGGCCAGGATCATCACCACCAGGGGCTGGAACATGCTGGGGTGCATGCTGGGCGCCTCGGTGAGCCGGATGGTGGCGGGCTGGTGCAGGGTGTGCCACCAATCCACGGATTTGTAGATGATGGGGATATTGGCGGTGCCCACCAGGGCCAGCACGGCGGCGGCCTTGCCACCCGCCTCGCCACTGCTGTAGGCGTGATACAGGGCCAGCACCCCCAGATAGAGGAAGAACAGCACCAGCATGGAGGTGATGCGGGCGTCCCACACCCAGTAGGTGCCCCAGGTGGGCTTGCCCCAGAGGGCACCGGTGACCAGGGAAATGAGCGTGAGGGCCGCCCCCAGGGGCGCCGCCGCCTTCATCACCATGTAGGCTAGCTTCATGCGCCACACCAGGCCGATGGCCCCCGCCACCGCCATCACATAGTACCCCGCCAGGGCCAGAAAGGCCGCCGGCACATGGATGTAGATGATCCGGAAGCTGTTGCCCTGCTTGAAATCCGGGGGGGCGAAACCCAGCCCCCAGACGGTGCCCACCACCAGCAGGCACAGGGTGATACCCCCCAGCCAGGGCAGCCAGGGCGTGGTCATGGTGTAAAAGCCCCTGGGGGATCCGAGGCGATGGAACCACTGGGGCATGATGGGTCTAGCCATGCAAACTCACTCGCAACGCACCCGCCGTGGCAAACGGCGAGATCAGACAGGAAAAGGCCAGCAGGGCCCCCAGTACCGCCAGATTGCCGGCGGGGGAAAAACCATCAACCGCCTGCTGGACGGCGCTGGCGCCAAAAATCAGCACCGGCATGTAGAGGGGCATCACGATCAGGGACAGTAGCAGGCCACCCCGGGAGATGGCCACCGTGAGAGCCGCGCCGATGGCGCCGATCAGGCTGAGCACCGCGGTACCCAGGGCCAGGCTCGCCAGAAGTGGACCATAACCCGCCTGGGGCAGGGACAGCATCACCCCCAGCAGGGGTGACAGCAGGGTCAGGGGCAGGCCGGTCACCAGCCAATGCACCAGAATCTTGGCCAGCACCATCAACCACAGGGGCTGGGGGGACAGCACCAGTTGCTCCAGGGTGCCGTCGCGAAAATCCGCCAGAAACAGGGACTCCGCCGACAGCAGGGAGGCCAGCAGGGCCATCACCCAGATGATCCCCGGCGCCAGCACCGCCAGTTGGCTGCTCTCCGGGGTGATGCCCAGGGGTATCAGGGTGGCCACCATGACGAAAAAGATCAGCGGGTTGGCCATTTCCCCACGGTGACGAAACGCCAGGGTGAGATCGCGCTTCAACAGGGCCCGGAAGGCATGGCCCATGGCCAGGTCAGGCGTGCCCATAGGGTTCCATCTCCAGCAGGCGAACGCCGTCGAGCCCCAGGGGCTGATGGGTGGTGAGCACCACCATGCCTCCCCGCTGGGCGTGGCTGTGCATCAGGGTTTGCAGCTCCGCCACCCCGCCACGGTCGATGGCGGTGAAAGGCTCGTCGAGAATCCACAGGGCCGTGGTGCTCAGGTAGAGGCGCGCCAGGGCCACGCGGCGCTGTTGTCCAGCGGACAGGGTGCCACTGGGGCTGTCCTCGAGACCGGCAAGCCCGACAGCCCACAGCGCCTCGTCGATGGCGTCCCGGGCACTGGGGTGAAAGGGCAGCAGCCAGCGCAGGTTTTCCCGGGGGGTCAGCTCCACCTTGATACCAGCCTGATGGCCGAGATAAGTGAGGTCGCCACGGTATTCAGCCATGCGCCGACCCAACTCCTCTCCATGCCACAGAATCTGACCGGCGGAGGGAATGAGGGCGGTGGCCAGAATACGCAGCAAAGTGGTCTTGCCGGCGCCGTTGCCGCCACTGACCTGTAGCATGTCGCCACGGCACAAGCGCAAGGACAGCCCGGAGAAAATGGGCAGATAGTCCCTCTCAAAGGCAAGATCGCGGCATTCCAGTACGGGCGGCTCGCTCAACAACAACTCCGGGCAGGTCAAGGCGGCGCTATTATGCCGAAAAACCGCCCGCTTTGCAGGTCGTGCCTCGGCGCCAACCTGACGCAAAAAAGGCCCGGCTATGCGCCGGGCCTTTTCAGGCGTGGAACAGTTCCATGGATGGAACCTTCAAGGGTGAAAACCGACCATGCCGATCAGGCGATATCGTCGAAATCGTAGTCCTGGATCAGCTTGCGCAGACGGCGTTCCTCGAGACGGGCTTCGAGACGCCGCCGGGCTTCGAGATCGGCGAGCGGAGAGGGCTTTACAGCCTCCTCTTCCTCGGCGGTTTCTTCTTCCATTTCGTCCAGATCTTCCAGATTGTCTTCTTCGTCACTCATCAGAAATTACTCCTCCTAACGATGACCCAGGAAATGGGGTTTTTCAGGCCCCGCATTTGCGCGCAAAATAGGGCCAAAAAAGCCCCCCGTCAACAAAAATATTCCATTTAAAAACAACGCCTTACAAAATAATCTAAAAAGTTCTTCGTCAATTCACCCGAGAGAGCGAAAAACACCCCAAGGTCTGTGCGAACGCTCAGCTCACCACCATCATGTCGCCCTCGACGCGGCTCAGGATACGCTCCGCGGTGTTGCCGATGAAAAAGCCCTTCCAGCCCTTGTTGGCAATGGTGCCGATCACCAGGATACCGGCGTCCGCGACCGCCTCCTCCAGCACCCGCTCCACGGCGCCGACAGCCACCTGTTGGCGTTCCGCCTGGATGCCCAGGCGGGCCAGCAACTGGGTCTGGACCTGGCGCACCGACGCCTCCGCGTGCTGGCGGTATTCCACCATCAACTTGCTCATCGCCAATTCCCCATAGGCGTACCCGGGGTCGGGAACCACGCTGGTGACGGTGAGGGGAAGCTTCATGGTATCCGCCAGGGCGCGGGCCGCGTCCAGCACCCGGGCATTGAGGGATTGATTGGCCTCGGAGTCATCGAGGCAGTCCACCGCCGCCACCACGGAACGAAAGGGGTGCTCGGACCGGGACAGCAACAGTACCGGGCAAGGGGCCTCGCGCAGCAGATGCCAATCATCGGCCTTGTGGAGCAGATCGCCGACCACATGATGCTCGCTCATGGCCATGACGATCAGCACGGCGGACCACTCCTCCGCCTGGCTGGCCACCCCCTTGTAGGTGTGACTCTGCCAATCGAGGACGGTCTCCATGTCCTCCCCCTCCACCAATTGTTCCAGCCTGTCGCGGCTGTCCGCCATGATCTCCTCCTTCACGGCATCGTAATTGTCGAAGCCGATATAGCGGTTCATCTCCTCCAGTTGATCGGTGACCGGGCAGTAGAGGCAAACCCTGGCGCCATAGGCCTTGGCGAGTTGGCGAGTTCGCTCCAGCACCTGGGGCGCCAGATTCCAGTCAGTGATCACACCGAGAATCGTATTCATTGTCTGCTCCTTGAGTGATGTCGTTTGTCTGCCGCCATGGATGATAGCGCGCCTGACTGGAGCGGCGCCTGTCTCCAGGGGTGTCGCTTGTGTTGGCCAACTGGTGTCGACCCGCGCGGCGCGGCTATCGTTCGGAACGGTCTCCACTTGCGTCATATCAAATCGCGCCACCAGCCCCAAGTGTAGACCCCGCCGCGATGGCTGGCGCTTGATTTGGGTCATTGGTCCTCGGTCACCCTCAACCTATTCTGGTCACGGACCCCACCGCGAGGATCACGGACCGTGAATCCCGAGCAGCTGACGCGAATCCCGCCCTTTTCCCTGCTTCCCGAAGCGGCGGAGCAATACCCCACCACGGGCCCGGAAGTCTTGCCGGTGATCGCCCGTGGCGGCATCAATCTGTATTCGCCGCCTCGTCACTGCCCCGGCTACCTGCGCCTGTTGTGCGAGGAGATGGCCCAGCGCGCCCCCCGTTTCACCACCCGGGGCGCGGTGGCCAGCCTGTGGTTTCTAGGTTATCCCTTGAGGCAACTGGCCGCGGAGGATCTCACCGAGTTGGTGTTCCGGCTGGGCAACCGCTTCAACCTGCACCACAACCGGGGGTGCGACCGGGGCATTCACCTGGGGCCGGAGCACTGCACCCGGGAAAATCTGGCGCTGTTGAGGGGGCTGGGTTTCGATGTGGTGGGCCTCAACCTGGACGCCACCATCGCCGGCCCCGACCGCGCCATCGAGCCCTGCCAGCGGGCCATCGCCGCCATCGGAGACTTTTCCGGCATGCGCGTGCAGGCCGCCATCAGCTTTGGCCCGGATACCAGTCCGGTGTACCTGGAGCGGCTGCTGTGCGCCCTGACCGCGGCAGGGGCGGAAGACATCGACCTGGCCCCGACCCTGCCGCCGGTGCACCACAACCAGCACCAGGCCAGCTGTCGGCAGCTGTTCACCCGAGCTGACGGCCTGCTGACGGAAGCTGGATACAGCCTCTTCGGAGACCACAGCTTCAAGGCTGGCAACCACCCCCACCGGGTACTCCAGGCCAACCGGCGGCTGGCCTATGGACCCTGGGGCTTCTACAACGCCGAGGTGGGCCAGTGGCTGGGGCTGGGCCTGGGGGCCGATGGACTGCTGGACGGCTATTTCTATCGCAACACCGGCAATGCCGACGACTACCGGACGCGACTTGCCAATCGTGCCCCCACGGAAATCAGTTGGAGCACCCTGCCGGTGACCCGCCAGCCGGTGTACACCCTCATTCAGCAATTGTTCTGCTATCACCGCGTCTTCGACCCGCAATCACTGCCCACCGGTACCCGCGACGCCCTGCTGGCCCGCTCATGGGTTGTCTCGGAACACGACGAGCTGCGCCTGACCCCCGAGGGCATCCGCAACCTGCAACGGCTGATGCGGGAAATCATTCCACAGGACGGTGATGACCAACCCTGAACCACTGGCTATAATCACAATAACCTCAACCGGGGAATTCTCCATGGATGCCAAGTGTCCCACCAACGGGCTGATCAACTGCGGCGACTGCCGGATGAACGCCCTGTGCCTGCCGATGGCCCTGCAATCGGACGAAATCGACCGCCTGGACAAAATCGTCGAGCGTGGCCGCCCCCTGCAGAAGGGTGAATATGTCTACCATGCCGGGGAGCCATTCCGCTCCATCTATGCGGTGCGCAGCGGCGCCATCAAGGGCTTCACCGTCAACAACGAGGGCATCGAGCAGGTGACCGGGTTCTATCTGCCCGGCGAGGTATTCGGCATGGACGGCATCGGGCATCCCAACCACATCAACGCCGCCATCGCCCTGGAAACCTCGGCGGTCTGCGAGATTCCCTTTTCGCGCATGGAGGAGT
>JBJHDJ010000010.1:0-19621 GCA_050486485.1 Porticoccaceae bacterium | reverse complement strand
ATCTGGGCAAGAAAGCTGAAGGCGAAAAAGGCGGTCACGCCGGTTTCGCGGTGAAAGCGGTAGATGTCGCCGATCCAGCCCAGCACCAGGCTGTAGAAGATCAGCCCGGCGCCTCCCAGCAACCCCAGGGCGATCAGCAGGCCGTGCCATGCCCGGCGCCGGCACCCCAGGGTGCGCAGCCAGGCGGTGTTGAGCAGCCAGTAGAGCATCAGCAGCACGGCGGCGGGAATCATCAGCCCCTTGAACACGAAATAGGCGGGCGGCTCACGCCCGGTGGCGCTGATGGAGGTGCAACTGTGGATGTAGGGCACGCACCACTCCACCTGACCCTGGCCCGCGGCCAGCAGGTAGGTGAGGTTGATGGTGAACACCGGCAGCAGGGCCGCCAGCCAGGCCAGGGGGTAGAGTCGCAAGTCGGTTCTCTCGGTTGCTTCGATCCAGGTCGTCAGCATGGCTGGCAGTCTGTGCCATTCATGCCAGCCTCTGATTATGGTGCGCTTGGGCGCAGTTTGTGAACAGGAGGTCAGGGACTGACCAGCAGCGCCCCCAACTGGTCGAACAGGGCGCGCACCTGGTGGGCGGGAGCCGGGCCGTTGTAGATAAAGGCAAAGGTGTGGCGCTCCCCGGATGCCGTGCCCGCGAATCCCGCCAGGCTGACCACGCCATCGACATAGCCGGTCTTGGCCCGCAGCCAGCCCCGCGCCGGGGTGCCCGCCATGCGCCTTTCCAGGGTGCCGTCGATGCCGGCGATGGGCAGGGAGGCGAGAAATTCGTTGGCGACGCGGAAATCCCCCGCCATGTCGTCCAGCACCCGGACCAGGGAGGCGGCGGACAGCCGGTTCATGCGGGTCAGGCCAGAGGGGTTTCTCAGCACGAATTCGTCACGGTCGACACCCAGGCCTGCGACATAGTCCTCCAGTATCGCCATGCCATCCGCCATGGTGCCCGGCATGCCACGGCGCGCCGGGAGCTGCTTGGTGAGCATCTCGGCGATGAAGTTGCTGGACACCTTGTTCATGTCCACCACCAGCTGCTCCACCGGGCGCCCTTCCACCCGTGCCAGCAGGCGGCTGCCCGCCGGCGCGCGGCCGGGTCGCACGTCGCCGTTGACCTGAATGCCCCGGTAGCCCAGATAGAGCTTCAGGTTGGCGCCGCTCCACAGGGCGGGCTGGGTGATGTTGCGGTAGCCCTCGAAGGGGTTGGCGTTGACGCCGATCTCGCCGCTGACCACCAGGGTGTCCCCCTCGCCGGGAGGGCCAGCCACGCGGCTCGCCACCAGTCTGCTGATGCCCTGGCCCGGTACCGTGGTGGCGCTGTTGCGCACTTGCACCAGGCCGCTGTCCGGCTCCACCAGCACCCGGGCCGGCGCTCCCGGCGCGGCTCCGGGGGCGACGCTGAAAGCCACCGCGTTCCAGTTGAAGGACAGGGCGCTGATGGGGGCGTCGTAGGCCATTTCCGAGCGCCGGGTGTCGCGGCTGGGGTCGAGATAGATGGCGTCGAAATAGCTGTCGTCCACCAGGATATCGCCGTCGATGATGCCGATTCCGGCGTTGGCCAGGCGGTTGGCCAGCAGCCACAGGGTTTCGCTCACCAGGGACGGGTCGCCGCGGCCCACCATCACCAGGTCACCCGCCAGGGTGACACCGGATAGGGGCGCGTCCGAGACCAGCAGGGTGTCGAAGCGGGTGCCGAGGGGAATCTCCCGCAGTACCGCGGCGGCGGTGACCAGCTTGGTCACCGAGGCGGGGATCAGGGCTTGGTGGGCGTTGTGATCCAGCACGGTGTGCTTGCGGCCCTGGTCGTGGGCCACCACCATCAGGGTGAGGCTGTCGGCGGGCAACCCCGAGGCGGCCACCGCCGCCCGCAGTCGCTCCCTGTCCGCGCCCTGAACCGGCAGGGCCAGGGTCAACAGCAGCAGGCACCAGGCGGTGGCTCTCACGACGGGTCTCGGCTAGTCGAGGCGGGTAAATACCCGCTCCGCCGCCGCCAGGGTCTCGGCGATTTCCCGCTCGCCGTGGGCGGCGGACAGGAAACCCGCCTCGTAGGCGGCGGGCGCCAGGTAGACCCCCTCCGCCAGCATGCCGTGGAAGAAACGGGCGAAGCGCGCGGTGTCGCAGGCCATCACCTGCGGGTAATTGGTGACTTGCGCCGCCTCGGTGAAGAACACCCCGAACATGGTGCCGACATGGTTGGTGGTGAAGGGGATGCCGGCGGCGTCGGCGCGGGCCTGCAGGCCCTCCACCAGTTGGCGGGTGCGTTCGAACAGCGGTTGGTGAAAACCAGGCTCGGACACCAGTTCGAGGGTGGCGAGGCCGGCGGCCATGGCCACCGGGTTGCCGGATAGGGTGCCCGCCTGGTACACGGGGCCCAGGGGCGCCAGCTGTTCCATCACATCCCGGCGGCCGCCAAAGGCGCCCACCGGCATGCCGCCGCCGATCACCTTGCCGAGGGTGATCAGGTCGGCCTTCAGGTTGAACAGGCCCACGGCGCTGTTGGGGGCGACGCGAAAGCCGGTCATCACCTCGTCGACGATCAGCAGGGCGCCGGACTGGTCGCAGCATTCCCGCAGGGTTTCCAGAAAGCCGGGGGCGGGGGGAATGCAGCTCATGTTGCCGGCCACCGGCTCGACGATGACGCAGGCGACCTGGTCGCCGATCTGGCGGAAGGTGTCGCGCACCGCCTCATTGTCGTTGTAGGTGAGGGTGACGGTGTGATCCGCCAGGGCGGCGGGCACGCCCGGGGAACTGGGCACCCCCAGGGTGAGGGCGCCGGAACCCGCCTTCACCAGCAGGGAGTCGGAGTGGCCGTGGTAGCAGCCCTCGAACTTGACGATGCGGTCGCGGCCGGTGAAGCCCCGCGCCAGGCGGATGGCGCTCATGGTGGCCTCGGTGCCGGAGTTGACCATGCGCACCATGTCGAGTCCCGGCACCAGTTCGCACAGGCGGTCGGCGAGACGGGTTTCCAGTTCGGTGGGGGCGCCAAAGGTCAGACCCCTGTCGAGCTGGTGGCGGATGGCGTCGAGCACCCGGGGGTGGCCGTGGCCAAGGATCATGGGGCCCCAGGACTGCACGAAATCGATGTAGCGCTTGCCCTCGGCGTCGTACAGCCAGGGTCCTTCGGCGCGCTCGAAAAAGACCGGGGTGCCCCCCACGGCACGGAAGGCGCGCACCGGGGAGTTGACGCCGCCGGGGATATGGCGCTGGGCGGCGGTAAAGAGTTGCTGGGAAGAGGGCATGAGGACTCCAGGTAAAAAACCGCGGCCATTATCCCGCGATGACCCGCTACTGGCTATCCCGCCGTTGCCGGTCGAAAGCGGTGAAATAGGTTCGCGCGGCGGCGTTGACCCGGGGCGCCAGCAACAGGGTGGACACCATGGTGGGTATCGCCATCACCCCGTACATGCCCACCACCAGGCCGTTGACCAGTTCCAGGGACACCAGCGAACCGACCACGATCAGCCCGATGTAAATGGGGGTGTAGTAGTGGATGCGGTGGGCGCCGAACAGAAAGCCCGCGCACTTGGCGCCATAGAACCAGAAGGCGATCATGGTGCTGAAGCTGAGCATCACCACCATCAGGGTCACCAGGTACAGACCGCTGGCGGGGAACACGGTGGCGATGGCGGTGGCGGTGAGGGACACACCCTCCACGCCCTCGGCGTCCTGCCACACGCCGGTGAGCAGGATGATGAAGGCGGTGCATGAACACACCACCAGGGTGTCGATCACCGGCCCCATCATGCCCACCACGCCCTCCCTGACCGGCTGATCGGTACGCACCTCGCCGTGGGCCATGGACTCGGTGCCGATGCCGGCCTCGTTGGAGAAGGCGCCGCGGCGCACGCCGATCATGATGGTGGTGCCCAGGGCGCCGCCGGCAACCGCCTGACCGGTAAAGGCGTCCTCGACGATCAGCGCCAGCATGGCGGGAATCTGATCCAGGTGGTGCACCAGCACCACGCCCGTCATCACCAGGTAGATGAGCACCATGGTTGGCACCAGGCGCACGGTGACGCGCCCGATGCGCTGGATCTGGCCGAGCACCACCGCCAGCACCAGGGCGGCGATGATGGCGCTGGTGGTCAGGTCGAAGGCCAGGCTATCGCCCGCCACCGCCCAGCCCATGGGCTCGGCGACGCCGTGCCGCAGCAGGGCCACCAGTTGGTTGGCCTGAAACATGGGCAGAGTGCCGAACATGCCGGCCACGGCGAACAGAAGGGCCAGGGGGTACCAGCGCCGACCCAGGGCTTCGCGGATCACATACATGGGGCCGCCGCGTAGCGCGCCCTCGGAGTCCCTGCCCCGGTACATCACCGCCAGGGTGGCGGTGTAGAACTTGGTGGTGACCCCCACCAGCGCCGTCATCCACATCCAGAACACGGCGCCGGGGCCACCGGCGGTGATGGCGATGGCCACCCCGGCGATATTGCCCAGTCCCAGGGTGCCCGACAGCGCGGTGGACAGGGCCTGCCGGTGGGGGATGTTGCCGGGATCCCGGGGGTCGTCGTAGCGGCCCAGCAGCAGGCCGAAGGCATGGCCAAGGTGTCGAAAGGCCCGCAGCCTGGAGTAGGCCGTCAGGGCCAGGCCGCCACCCACCAGCAGCACCACCGTGGGGGTGCTCCACATGAAATCGGCAAAGTCGTTGAGGACCGTTTCGATCCAATCCAGTTGGCTCACCTCGACCTCCTCGGCCCCGGGTCGTCCCGGGGTTGGACGGTTTGCCGGCTGGCGGTCAGAAGGGCTTGACCACCACCAGGATGACGATGGCTATCAGCAAAATCACCGGCGCCTCGTTGAACCAGCGGTAGAACACATGGCCGCGGGTGTTGGTGTCGGCGGCGAACTGCTTCATGAAGTACAGGCACAGATGGTGGTAGATGATCAGCAGCACCACCAGCGCCAGCTTGGCGTGAAACCAGCCCTGGGCCATCAGGTAGTTCCACGACGGGTAGAGCAGGGCAAACCCCAGCACGATGGTGGCCAGCATGGAGGGGGTGCCAATGCCCCGGTACAGCTTGCGCTCCATGACCCGGAAGCGCTCCTTGCTGAGTTCGTCCTGGGCCATGGCATGGTAGACGAACAGCCTCGGCAGGTAGAACAGGGCGGCAAACCAGCACACCATGGCGATGATGTGGAAGGCCTTCAGATAAAGCAGAGCCATGCCGTACATGGGCGATTCTCATTGCCTCGGGGAATGCCATCCTAAACGAAAGCTGACGGGATTCGAAGGCGCCTTGCCCTGGTCGGGGCGTGGCGGCGGGCCATGGGTTATCATAGCGGTGGATTGTTTGTCAGCTGCGAGGAGTTATCCGTGATCAAGGTGGGCATTGTCGGCGGCACCGGCTATACCGGTGTGGAGTTGTTGCGCCTGTTGCTGGGTCATCCCGAGGTGTCGCTGCGGGTGATCACTTCCCGTGGCGAGGCGGGCACACTGGTGGCCGAGCTCTACCCCAGCCTGCGGGGTCATCTCGACCTGGCCTTCAGCGAGCCGGATGTGGACAGCCTGGCGGCCTGCGATGTGGTGTTTTTCGCCACCCCCCACGGGGTGGCCCAGAGCCAGGTTCCGGACTTGCTGGCGCGAGGCGTCAAGGTGATCGACCTGTCGGCGGATTTCCGCATTCGCGATATCGCCACCTGGGAAAAGTGGTACGGCCAGCCCCACGGCTGCCCGGAGTTGATGGGCGAAGCTGTCTATGGCCTGCCGGAAGTGAATCGCGAGGCCATCCGCCAGGCGCGTCTGATCGCCTGTCCGGGCTGCTATCCCACCGGGGTGCAACTGGGGTTTCTGCCCCTGCTGGAAAAGGGTCTGGTGAATCCGGACGACCTGATCGCCAACGCCGCCAGCGGGGCCAGTGGCGCCGGGCGTCAGGCCAAGGTGGACAACCTGCTTACCGAGATCAGCGATAGCTTCAAGGCCTACGGCGTCGGCGGTCACCGCCACCTGCCGGAGATCGAGCAGGGCTTGGCGGATATCGCCGGCGGTCCTGTGCGGGTCACCTTCGTGCCCCACCTGCTGCCCATTATCCGGGGGATTCACGCCACCCTCTACGCCACCCTGCGGGAGGGCACCGTCGACCTGCAGGCTCTCTACGAGGAGCGCTTCGCCGACGAGCCCTTCGTTGATGTGATGCCGGAGGGCTCCATGCCCCAGACCCGCACCGTGCGCGGCTCCAACATGTGCCGCATCAGTGTGTTCCGTCCCCAGGGCCGGGACAAGGTGGTGGTGCTGGTGGCGGAGGACAACCTGGTGAAGGGCGCCTCCGGGCAGGCGATTCAGAACATGAACATTGTTTTCGGCCTGCCGGAAACCCTCGGCCTGCAGGGGCCCGCCCTGCTGCCCTGACCATGCTCCCGTGGCGGCGTCTCCAGGCATCCCTCCCCGGCCCTCGTGCCCGGTTGTTGGTGGCGGTTGTCGTGGTGTTCCTGTTGTCGTTATCCGCCTACCTGGCGGGGGCGAGGTATTTCGGCGCCGCCATGGATGCCTACCGGGAGGCCGAGCGGGAACTGGCCAGTCACCGCGAGGAGGTTTCCCGGTTGCGCCAGGAGCTGGTGAACCGGGAAGTGGCGGAGCAGGTGGACAGCGCTTCCCTGGAAGCCATGCGCCAGTTGGTGGCCGAGCTGCAGAGCCAGATTGCCCGCAAGGAGGAGGAACTGGGGCTTTACCGCACCCTGCTGGATGACCACGAGGAGCCCACCGGTCTGCAGGTGGACAGCCTGACCCTGCGCAGGGCGCCGGGGGCCGACAGCTTCCAGTACCGGATCGTGGTGCGGCGTCGGGCGCACCTCAGCGAGTCGGTGGATGTCTCCGTGTCCCTGTCCATCGATGGGCAGCGCCAGGGAGAACTGGCGTCCATTCCCTTCAACGAGGCGGACCTGACCCTCAACAGCGATGCCCTGTCGATTCGCTTCCGGTACTTCAAGGTGCTGAGAGGCACCTTCGTGCTGCCCGCCGACTTCGTCCCGGCCAAGGTGGTGCTGACAGTGATGGAGGAGAATGACCCCGGCACCCTGCGCATCGTCGATTTTCCCTGGCAGTTGACGGAGTTCTGAGGCCGGAGCCATTCACCGCGCGGGCGGGATCCCCAAAGGGTCGCTTTCGTGCTAGTATACCCGACCAAACCACTTGGTTATTGGCTGGATGGAGTATCCGTGTCCGTGATTGAAACCTTTACCCCTACCCCTTTGCAGGTGACCGCTTCCGCCGTGGCCAAGGTGCGCGATCTGGTGGAAGAGGAGGGCAACCCGGATCTCAAGTTGCGGGTATTCGTCACCGGAGGCGGGTGTTCCGGCTTCCAGTACGGCTTCACCTTCGACGAGGCGGTGGCGGAAGACGATACGGTGATAGAAAAGGATGGCGTCGCCGTGCTGGTGGACGCCCTCAGCATCCAGTACCTGACCGGATCCCAGGTGGATTACGAGGAAGGGCTGCAGGGCTCGCGCTTCACCGTCAGCAACCCCAATGCCAAGACCACCTGCGGGTGTGGCGCCTCTTTCTCGCTCTGATGACATTGGACGGCGGGTAAAAGGCGGGAGAAAAAAGGGGCGCTGTCGCCTTTCCGTTCCAGCATCCCACCTCAGTCCAGCCCCAATTTCTTCTTCGCCGCGCGAATCTCCTTGTCGCTGAACCGCGGAATGTCGCCCTTGACGCGGTTCTCCAGGGTAGACGCCACGGTGTCCAGCACCGCCACCCGGGCATACCACTTATGGTCGCCGGGGATCAGCGTCCAGGGCGCCCATTCACTGTGGGTGCGGTCCACCATGTCCTGATAGGCTTCGAGGTATTCGGCCGCCCGTGAACGGTTGCGAAGGTCCTCGTCGGTGAGCTTCCAGTGCTTGCGGGGGTTGTTGAGGCGCTCGGCGAAGCGTCGCAACTGCTCGTCCTGGCTGATGTGCACCATCAGCTTGACGATCACCATGCCGTCGTCGTGAAGCTGTTTCTCGAACTCGTTGATTTCATCGTAGGCGCGGCGCCAGGCGGCCTTCTTGGCGAATTTCTCGATACGCTCCACCAGCACCCGGCCATACCAACTGCGGTCGAAGATGGCGATATGGCCATGGGGCGGCAGGCGCTGCCAGAACCGTTGCAGGTAGTGTTGGCGGGCCTCGAGGGGGTTTGGCTTGCCGATGGGGTGCACCCGGCAGGAGCGGGGGTCGAGCTTTTCCACCATGCGGCGGATGGCGCCTCCCTTGCCGGCGGCATCCCACCCTTCCAGAACGATCACTGCCCGTTCACCGTTGTGGTAGATGGCATTCTGCAGGCGCGAAAGTTTCTCCTGAAGCGTTTTCAGGCGTTGTTCATAGGTCTCGGCGCTGTCCAGTTTGAGGCTGAGATCCAGGTCCGCGAGGCGGAGTGTCGTGGCCATGGTGCTTGTCGCTCGCTGGCGTCATGGGGGGTAGATGGCGCCCAGCACCGCGTCGCGGTTGGCGCCAGTGACCGACGCCAGCGAGCCGGGGAGCCCCGCCAGGGTTTGACGGGCGAGCCAGGCAAAGGCGGCGCCTTCCACCAGGTCGGGATCGATGCCGCTGTCCGCCGTGGAGGCGACGGGGCGCGGCGCCAGTCGTTGCGCCAACAGATCCAGCAGCAGGTGGTTGTGGGCGCCGCCGCCGCACACCAGTACATCATCGGGATCGCCGGGAAGCAGGTCCAGGGCGCTGGCCAGGGTGTCGGCGGTGAAATGGGCGAGGGTGGCCTGCACATCGGCGGGGTCAATGGGGCCGCACTGGGCAAGCACCCCGTCCAGCCAGGCCAGGTTGAACTCCTCTCGGCCGGTGCTTTTCGGGGCTGGCAGGGCGATGAAGGGGTGGGCCAGCAGGCGACTCAGCAGTTCGGGATGGCGCCGAGCCGAAGCGGCCCAGCCACCGCCATCATCGTACGGTTGTGCCCGGTGGCGTTGGATCCAGGCGTCCATCAAGCCGTTGCCGGGGCCAGTGTCGAATCCGATGACCGGGCCGCTGGCGGGAATCCAGGTGACATTGCCGATGCCACCGATGTTCATCACCAGGCGATTGCGTTGGGGATGGTGGAACACGGCGCGGTGGAAGGCCGGCACCAGGGGGGCTCCCTGGCCGCCGAGGGCCATGTCCTTGCGGCGGAAGTCCGCCACGGTGGTGATACCCGTGCGTGCCGCGATCACATTGGGATCGGCGATTTGCAGGGTGAAGGTGTGGCTGGCGCCGGGCCGATGGCGCACGGTCTGGCCGTGGCTGCCGATGGCGGTGATCCGGGCCGCGGCCAGCCCGGCCTTGTCCAGCAGCGCCAGGGCGGTGTCGGCAAACAACTCCCCCAGGGCGCGATCCGTTTCCCCCAGCAGGTCCAGGTGGTCGTTGCCGGGCAGGGACAAATCGAGGATGGCGGCATGCAGCTTGCCCGGAATTGGCGCGGCCAGGCTGGCATCGACGCGGGGCCGGTCGTTCTCGAAGCTGACCAGCACGGCGTCGATGGCATCGATGCTGGTGCCGGAGATGAGGCCGATAAAATACTGCGTCTCAGCCATCGGCGTGCAGGGCCCGGCTCAATCGCGGTTGAGCTGGGCTAGCTGATTGGTGGCCCGGAAGCTGGCGAGTTGGGTGAACAGGGGCGCGGTCTGGCGCACGAAGTCGGCCATGTGCCCGCTGGGGATGGGGTCGGCCTTGGGGAGCGCCACGGTGCGTGGATTGGTGTGCGTGCCGTTGATCAGGAATTCGTAGTGCAGGTGGGGTCCGGTGGCGTGGCCGGTGGAGCCTACGGTGCCGATCAGTTCGCCCTGTCTTACCGTCTGTCCAGCGCGCACCGCCCGGTTATGAAGGTGCAGGTACTTGGTGGTGTATTTCTCGCCGTGCTGAATCACCACATAATTGCCATTGGCGGCGGTGAAGCCGGAGGTGACCACCTTGCCGTTGCCGGCGGCGTACACCGGGGTGCCGGTGGGCGCGGCGTAGTCCACTCCCCGGTGGGGCCGGACTGTGCCGTGAATGGGGTGGAGGCGGGCGGGATTGAAGTTGGAGCTGACGCGGGTGAAGTCGAGGGGGGCGCGAAGGAAGGCCTGGCGCATGGGTCGGCCCTGTGGCGTGTAGTAGCCCGCCTCGCCATTGGCGTCCACATAGCGCACCGCCTGGTAGAGTCGCCCCTGGTTGGTGAATTCGGCGGCCAGCACATTGCCCTCGCGAACTTTCTGGCCATCGAGCAGTTCTTCCTCGTAGACGATGGTGAAGGCGTCGCCCCTGTGGATGTCCAGGGCAAAATCGATGTCCCAGGCGAAGATGTTGGCCAGTTGCATGATCAGGCCGTGGCTGAGGCCGGCGCGGTTGCCGTCCACGAACAGGGAGCGCTCGATGGTGACATGGCTGAAGGCCTTGACCGTCTCCGTTTCTCGGGCCACCAGCTCGGCGGTGAACCCTTCGTCGTCCCGCAGGTAGCGGTAGGACTCCAGCAGGCTGCGCTCGTAAACTACTTCCTTGAGGTTGTTATCGCTGTCCACGGCGATGGCGAGGGTCTGACCGGGGCGCAGGCGGCGGAACAGGTCGGCGTGCTCGCGGGCATTGGCCACGGCGTGAACATCGGACTGGGGTCGTGACAGTCGGTTGAAAATGGAGGAAAGATTGTCGCCGTTGCGGACTTTCTCCACGCGCCAGGTGAGGGCTTCGGGGCGCACCGGGATATTGCCGGCTTCCAGTTCCCGGGTTTCGACGATCTGGCGGTTAATGTCCAGGTAGAGGGATTCCGGGCTGGGCAGGCGGATATCCAACAGGTTGGCGTCCCGATAGGCGGACACATCCTGGGTCGGGGTCATGACGAGAAGCGCCACCAAGACCGCCGCCACGGCGCTCGCTGCATACAGGTGTGCCCTTGGCAGGGCGTTGGCGAAGAGGTTCTCCCAGAAATCGCGCGGTTTCTGCCTTGTGGACATTCAGGGGTTCTCTTGTTCTGGTCTGGTAATTGGGCAAGGCGCCTCTTTATAACAAAATCCTTGGCCGACAGGAACCCTCAATTGCCTTTTGGTCTGGATTTGTTGGAATCGGGGGTCAAGTGGGTAGATTGGTTACCCATTGGTAGCGCAGTGGGCCCCATGGCGAGACGCCGCTGGCTCATGGTTGGCGAGGTGGCGCTGTGCAGCGCAGCCTGGCCCGGTGGAACGGCGCCGCGGCGCGGCCTGCGCAAGCCAATGGCATTGTCGCCGGTCGGTCTTGTATTTGACGGTGGATCGGGTAAGGTTTGCGCCTTTTTGAGCAGTGGGCACAATGGCCGGGGCATGGCGCGGCGGCCAATTGCGAGGGTTGGGTTGGCATGAAAGGCACGGAACTGATCACGGATCTCATGGCGCGGGGCCTGATCGCTCAGATGTCCGGCGACGAGGGGCAACTGGCGTCCCACCTGGACGAGCCGCGCACCCTCTATTGCGGCTTCGACCCCACCGCCGACAGCCTGCATATCGGCAGCCTGGTGCCACTGCTGGCCCTGCGTCGCTTTCAGTTGGCCGGTCACAGGCCCATCGCCCTGGTGGGCGGGGCCACCGGGCTGATCGGCGACCCCAGCTTCAAGGCACAGGAACGCAAGCTCAATACCCCGGAAGTGGTGGCTGGATGGACCGAGAGCCTGCGCCATCAGGTTAGCCGGTTTGTCGACTTCGACCGCGGCGCCACCTCGGCGCTGGTGGTCAACAACCTGGACTGGACCCGGGATCTGTCCATCCTCGACTTCCTGCGTATCGTTGGCAAGCATTTCTCCGTCAATGCCATGATCCACAAGGAGTCGGTGCGGCAGCGCATCGAGCGGGAAGGCGAAGGCATCTCCTTTACCGAGTTCACCTATGCCCTGCTGCAGTCCTATGACTTTGCCGAATTGAACAGCCGCCACCAGTGCACCCTGCAGATTGGTGGTAGCGACCAGTGGGGCAATATCACCAGCGGCATCGACCTCACCCGGCGTCTCAACCGCCAGCAGGTGCACGCCATGACCCTGCCCCTGGTCACCAAGGCGGATGGCACCAAGTTCGGCAAGACGGAGAGCGGCACCATCTGGCTGGATGCCCGCCGCACCTCCCCCTACAGCTTCTACCAGTTTTGGCTCAACAGCGCCGATGCGGATGTCTACCGCTTTCTGCGCTACTTCACCTTCCTGTCGGTGGCCGAGATCGAGGAGATCGAACGGGCCGATGGCGAATCCCAGGGTCGCAAGTCCGCCCAGGGGGTGCTGGCCCGGGAGATCACCACCCTGGTGCACGGCCCTGAAGGCCTCGGGGCCGCCGAGCGCATCACCCAGGCCCTGTTCAGCGGCGCGGCGGAAAGCCTGTCCCAGCAGGATTTCGAGTCCCTCAGGCAGGACGGCCTGCCCTCCAGCACCCTGGCCGGGGAGGATCTGCAAAAGCCCCTTACCACCCTGCTGGTGGACCACGGCCTGGCGGCCTCGGGCAAGCAGGTCAAGGATGCCCTGGGGCGCGGCGCCGTGGTGATCAATGGCCGCCAGCACACCCTGGATGACAATATCCACACCGCCCGTTGCTTCGATCCGTCCCTGGCCCGCTACGGCCGCTTCTTCCTGGTGCGGCTTGGTAAGAAGCACTATCACCTGTTTGAGCTCTAAACTGAGTGGCGCTGAATTACACAGAAGTCGGGTATGCCGTCTACATAAGGGGGTGGTCGGTCTGACGTCTGACGCTGGACGTCTGACGCTAAGATAGCCCGGTGCTTGATTCCAGGTGTAACGCCATAGAATCACAATGAACAGGGGTTGTTGTGCGAAAGCTGCCGCAATCGCCCTCTCCCCGGCCCTATCCCGCTCCCGTGGAAAACGGCGCAGAATCACTTCATTCAGTCTTAGTCAGATCTAAACTCACTGCCAACTGCCAACTGCCAACTGCCAACTGCCAACTGCCAACTGCCAACTGCCAACTGCCAACTGCCAACTGCCAACTGCCAACTGCCTCAACGATGCCTGTTCAGCCGATACTGGCTGGGGGACAACCCAATGGTCTTTTTGAACAGCCGCGAAAAATAGTACACATCCTCGTACCCCAAAGTGGCGGCCACTTCCTTGATGGATTGGCGGCTGCTGTCCAGCAGGTAACAGGCTCGCTGCATCTTCATGTTGATGAAATACTGGATGGGGGATGAGCCGGTGAGCGCCTTGAACTTCTTGGCGAAGTGATATTTTGACACTTTCGCCTCGGCGGCCAGGCTGTCCAGGTCAAGCTGGCTGTGGATGTGCTCCTGCATCAGCGCCCGCAACTTTTCCAGGTCCAGCGGTTTGCCGCTGCGGGGTTGCTGCTGGCGGCTCAGCAGGGCCACATAGCTGAGCAGCGCTTGCAACTGGTGACAGCCCTGGATGAACTCCGCCAATTGGTGGCTGCCGCGGCGCAGGTCGGTGAGGCCGTCGAGCACCCTCACCACCCTGGGTTGTATGCCTATGCTCAACAGTGGCACGGTCAGCTGTGCGTGGCGGTGAAACTCATCCGCCAGCAGGCCGTCGAAGTGCAGCCAGTAGATGGTCCAGGGATCCTTGGCATCCGCCTTGTAGGCGTGGGGTTCCCCGCGGGGTAGCAGCACCAGGTCACCGCTGGCGATGCGGTGGCGCCGCTTGCCCCACATCAGGGTGCCCTTGCCGCCGATACAGTAGATCAGCAGGTAGCTGTCCAGGTGTTGGCGCTGCATGCGGTGGCCGTGGGCGTCGGGGTAGTAGCCCATGGCCAGCGGGTAGAGGGCCTCGGAAAGGGGATGGGCCGCCAACTGTTTCACCACCGCGGGTGGAACCAGGAAGCGGATGCCGTTGACGGGGAGTGGCCAACTGGAGGTTATTTGCATGGGTCGGGGCTTGCCAATAATGGCCCGGCAGGGAGATTTCATGGGAAAGAGCACAAAATAGTCCATCATATCCCCAAGATAATCAATCCACCGCCAAGATCGGCTATGATTCCATATTCGCCCTTCACCCAAGTAGCGACCGGTGAGTCGCCCAGCGAGGAGTTAATAGAATGTCCCTTGACATCCAGACAGCCGTCAACGAGGCCGCCGAGTTCGTCCAGTCCCTGGTGGTTCGTTCCCGCAAGGCCCAGGCCCAGATCGAGCATTACACCCAGCAGCAGGTGGATGAGCTGATCACCGCCATGGTGTGGGCCGTGGCGCGCCCGGAGGTGGCGGAGAAGATCGCCCGCTTCACCGTGGAGGAGACCCAGCTGGGCAACTACGAGGGCAAATACCTGAAGATCTTCCGCAAGACCCGCGCCGCCCTCTACGACATCATCGACGACAAGTCGGTGGGCGTGCTCGAGGAAGATAAGGCCCGCAACCTCATCAAGATCGCCAAGCCGGTGGGTGTGATCGGCGCCCTGGTGCCCTGCACCAACCCGGAGGCCACGCCGGTGATCAAGGCCATCAACGCCATCAAGGGGCGCAACGCCATCATTGTCGCCCCTCACCCTCGTTCCAAGCAGACCAATAAAATGATCTGCGACCTGATGCGCGAGGCCATCCGTGCTTGCGGCGCACCGGAAGACCTGGTGATCGCCATCGAGCATCCCAAGCTGGAAACCACCAGCGAGCTGATGAAGCAGTGCGATCGGGTGCTGGCCACCGGCGGTTCCGCCATGGTCCACGCCGCCTACTCCAGTGGCACCCCGGCCCTGGGTGTGGGGGTGGGCAACGCGGTGATCACCGTGGACGACACCGCCGACCTGGACGAGGCCGCCGAGAAGATCCGCATCTCCAAGACCCTGGACCTTGCCGCGTCCTGCTCTTCCGATAACTCGGTGCTGGCCTTCGAGTCCATCCATGACGAGCTGCTGGCCAAGCTTCAGGCCGAAGGCGGCTACCTGTGCAGCGAGGACGACAAGGCCAAGCTGCAAGCCATCATTTGGGAAGAGGGTCATATCGCCTCCCGTATCGTCGCCCAGCCAGCCAGCACCCTGGCGCAAATGGCGGGCATCGACCTGCCGGAGGGCAAGACCTTCTTTATCGTGCCGGAAACGGGCGCGGGTCGCGGGCATCCCTTCTCCGGGGAAAAGATGTCCGTGGTGTTGGCGTTCTACAAGGTCAAGGATCTGGACGAGGCCATCGCCATGACCAATGCCATCCAGGCCTACCAGGGCAGTGGCCACTCCTGTGGCATCTATTCCCGCAGTGACGACAATGTCCTCAAGCTCGCCCTGGGCACCAAAACCTCCCGGGTGATGGTCAACCAGCCCCAGGCGGCTTCCAACAGCGGCAACCTGTGGAACGGCATGCCCCAGACATTCTCCCTGGGCTGTGGCTCCTGGGGGGGCAACAGCACCAATAACAACATCAACTGGCGAGAACTGGTCAATGTGACCTGGGTGTCCAAGCCTCTGGAGAAGACCAAGGAGCTGCCCGCGGACGAAGTGCTGTTCGCCAGCGCCCTGGACAAGTTCAAGTAAACACCCCTGCAATGCGCCGGCCTCCCCGGGCCGGCGTGGATTTCCTCACCTTCAAAAGGCCGCAGTGCGATGGATTTCAACCTCGATGACGACCAGAAGGCCTTCGCCGCAAGCGCCCGCGCTTTTGCCGAAGGGGTATTCGCGGCCAATGCCGCCCGCTGGGACGCCGAGCACATCTTCCCCAAGGATGCCCTGCGGGAAGCCGGTGAGCTGGGCTTCATGGGCCTTTATACCCCGGAGGCGGCGGGGGGCCTCGGCCTCGGTCGCCTGGATACCAGCCTGATTGTCGAGGAGCTGGCCAGGGGCTGCACCTCCACGGCCGCGTTTCTCACCATTCACAACATGGCCACCAGCATGATCGGCACCTACGGCCAGCCGGGGCTTATAGAAGCCTGGTGTCCGGCGCTGGTGAGCGGCGAGAAGCTGGCTTCCTACTGCCTCACCGAGCCCGGCGCCGGTTCCGACGCTGGCAACCTGCGCGGCAGCGCCCGCAGGGAGGGCGATAACTACATCGTCAATGGCAGCAAGGCGTTTATCTCCGGCGCCGGCGACACCGATGTGTTGGTGGTGATGCTGCGCACCGGCGGACCCGGACCCAAGGGCATTTCCGCCTTCGCCATTCCCGCCGATGCCCCGGGCATTTCCTACGGCAAAAAGGAAGAAAAGATGGGCTGGAACAGCCAGCCCACCCGCGCCATCACCTTCGAGGAGGTGGTGGTGCCCGCCGCCAATCGCCTCGGCGAGGAGGGCGAGGGGTTCAAGATCGCCATGCGCGGTCTGGATGGCGGGCGCATCAATATCGCCACCTGTTCGGTGGGCACCGCCCAGGCCGCGCTGGAAACCGCCCTGGCCCATGTCAAGGAGCGCCAGCAGTTCGGCCAGCCCATCGCCGAGTTCCAGCATACCCAGTTCAAGCTGGCGGACATGGCCACCAACCTGGTGGCGGCCCGCCAGATGGTGCGCCTTGCCGCCTTCAAGCTGGACAGCGGGGATCCCGGCGCCACCACCTATTGCGCCATGGCCAAGCGTTTCGCCACCGATGCCTGCTTCGCCATCTGCAACGATGCCCTGCAACTTCACGGCGGCTATGGCTATATCCGCGAGTACCCCCTGGAGCGCCATGTGCGGGATACCCGGGTTCACCAGATTCTCGAAGGAACCAACGAAATCATGCGCGTCATCATCGGCCGTCGGCTGATGCTGGACGGCGCCCTGGAGGTCATAAAATGAGCATAAGCCCCACTGAAAAGCTGCTGGTCGAGGTCACCGGCCATGTCGCACTCATCACCATCAACAACCCCCCCGCCAATACCTGGGACGAGGAGAGCCTCACCGGCCTCAAGGCCGTGGTGGAGGCCCTCGACGCCGATCGCGCCATCTATGCCCTGGTGATCACCGGCTCAGGCGAGAAATTCTTTTCCGCCGGCGCGGATCTCAACATGTTCGCCGACGGCGACAAGGACAATGCCGGCAAGCTGGCCAGTTGTTTCGGTCAGGCCTTCGAGGCCCTGGCGGATTTTCGCGGCGTGTCCGTCGCCGCCATCAATGGCTATGCCATGGGGGGCGGCCTGGAGGTGGCCCTGGCCTGTGACATCCGCATCGCCGAGGAGCAGGCCCAGATGGCTCTGCCGGAGACCAAGGTGGGCCTGCTGGCCTGCGCTGGCGGCACCCAGCGCCTGTCCTGGCTGGTGGGCGAGGGCTGGGCCAAGCGCATCATTCTGTGCGGCGACCGGGTCAATGCCGCCACCGCTGAACGCATCGGCCTGGTGGAGGAGGTGGTTCCCCGGGGAGAAGCCAAGGACAAGGCCCTGGCCCTGGCGGCCCAAGCGGGCAATCAAAGTCCCATCGCCGTGTCCTTCAGCAAGGAGCTGATTCACCAGGCCCGCAATGTGGCCATGGCCGGGGGGCTGCCCCTGGAGCGTCAGCGCTTTGTCGAGCTTTTCGATACCGAGGACCAGGTGGAGGGCGTCAACGCCTTCCTGGAAAAGCGCCAACCCCTGTGGAAGAACCGCTGAGGGTGGAAGAATTGCTGAGGAGAGCGCCATGACGGCAGCACCGGTACTGTTCAACGAGCTGGATGCGCGGAGTGGCCAGCGCATCGGCGAGATCATTCTCAATGTGCCCGCCACCCTCAACTCCCTGACCCTGGACATGGTCGAGCTGTTGCTCGAACGCCTCCATCAGTGGCAACGGGACGATGCGGTGGTCATGGTGGTGATTCGCGGCAGTGGCGAGAAGGCTTTCTGCGCCGGCGGCGATGTGCAGGCCCTTTACCGCTCCGCCACCGCCAATCCAGGCGGCCCCTGCCCCGAGGCGGAAACCTTCTTCGCCCGCGAGTACCGCCTCGATTACCTGATTCACACCTATGGCAAGCCCCTGGTGTGTTGGGGCCATGGCATCGTCATGGGGGGTGGCATGGGCATCTTCGCCGGCTGCGCCCAGCGGGTGGTGACGGAGAAGACTCGCATCGCCATGCCGGAGGTGAGCATCGCCCTCTTTCCCGATGTGGGTGGCAGCTACTTTCTCAACCGCATGCCTGGCCACAGCGGACCTTTTCTGGCCCTGACCGCCGCCTCCATCAATGCCGCCGACTGCCTTTATGCCGGTCTTGCCGATCATTTCATCAGTCACGAGCACTACGACACCGTGCTGGACGCGCTGCAAGCGGCCCAGTGGCAGCCGGGTGACGCCGCCGCCAACCAGGAGCGCTGCCGTCAGGTGCTGGCCGGCATTGCCGAGGAGTGCCGCGAGCATCTGCCCGCCGGCAACCTGGAAGCCAGCATGGGGGAGATCGAGGCGCTGTTCAGCGACGCAGAGCCCCTGTCAGTCATGGCGGCCATCCTGGGCATCGAATCGTCCCGTGAATGGATGAACAAGGCCAGGGACGGGCTCGTCTACGGATCGCCGCTGAATGCCCTGCTGATCCACCAGCAGTTGGTGCGCTCCCGGGGCATGTCCTTGGCGGAGGTATTTCAGTCCGAACTGGTGCTGGCCACCAACTGTGTGCGTTTCCGCGAGTTCGCCGAAGGTGTGCGCGCCTTGCTGATAGACAAGGACCGCCAGCCGGATTGGACCTACAAGACCCACGCGGAGGTGCCTTCAGAGGTGGTGGAGAGTTTTTTCCAGGCGCCGTGGCCACACAACCCTCTGGCGGATCTTGGGCCTCCGGCTGGGCGTTGACCTCATGTCGGCGCTATCCAGGTGGAGGCGCTCCGGTTCAAGTTCCCGCTTTCAAGGATAAAGACAATGGCAACTATCGCTTTTATCGGTCTCGGCAACATGGGTGGCCCCATGGCCGCCAACTTGCTTGGGGCAGGCCACCAGGTGACGGTCTTCGACCTGGTGCCGGCCGCCGTCCAGTCGCTGGTGGACAAGGGGGCGGCCAGCGCCGCCACGGCCACTGAAGCCGTGCAGGGCGCCGGGTTCGTCATCACCATGCTGCCCGCTGGCCGCCATGTGGAGTCCGTCTACCTCGGAGACAATGGCCTGCTGGGGGCTGTCGCCAGCGGCACCGTGCTGGTGGATTGCAGCACCATCGATCCCGCCACGGCCCGCAAGGTGGCCGCCGCCGCCCACGAAAAGGACTTGGCCATGATGGACGCCCCGGTTTCCGGTGGCGTGGCGGGGGCGGCCGCGGGTACCCTGTCCTTTATGTGCGGTGGGGATGACGCCACTTTTGCGGTGGTGGAGCCAATCCTCAAGGCCATGGGCAGGAACATCTTCCACGCCGGCGGCAATGGCGCCGGCCAGGTGGCCAAGATCTGCAACAACATGCTGCTCTCGGTGCTGATGGTGGGCACCTCCGAGGCCCTACGCCTGGGAGTCGACAACGGCCTCGACCCGGTGAGACTGTCGGAGATCATGCTGGCCAGTTCCGGCCGCAACTGGACCCTGGAGGTCTACAACCCCGTTCCCGGAGTGATGGCGGGCGCGCCGGCCAGCAATGACTACAAGCCCGGCTTCATGACCGAACTGATGGTCAAGGACCTCGGGCTGGCCATGGAGACCGCCGTGGCCAGCGGTTCGGCCACCCCCATGGGCGCCCTGGCCCGGAATCTCTACGCTTCCCACAACCGCAAGGGCAACGCCAAGCTGGATTTCTCCAGCATCTACCGGCACCTGGCGGACGACGAATAGCGCTGCCGAGGCTCTGTTGGCCCCGGAAAACCCCTTGTAAAGCAGTGTGGTGAAAAATAGTTGGTAAAGTGAGTTGACAGGGTGCGGGGAGTCGCTAGAATGCGCGCCTCTGCCGGACGC
>JBJHDJ010000009.1:0-19835 GCA_050486485.1 Porticoccaceae bacterium | reverse complement strand
ATTCTAGCCTTGGGTTTCAAGCCGATGCGGCTGGCGATGGAAGAAGTCGAGAAAAACTGACGGGGACAAGCCCAACCGCCATATCTCGCCAATGGGCACCTCTATTAAGGGCACCTCTATTAATTGGAAATCTCGCCGAAAGCTTGTGCGCTGCACGGAATTATCCGACCAAGGGGTACCTCACCCTTTGTAGTCTTCTCTGCTTTCAAGATTCTTTTTTCTTCTGCTTTCCAGATCGAAATAGGTATTTCTGGCGCTCATCGGATCATGGCCCACCGCGAATATATCGATCACCGTACAGCCCTCCGGGCCAGCAATCAGCGGCCCATAGACGGTACCCGCCTTGACGAAACGCATTTCGCCAACCTTGTGGATGACATGGGAAATCTCGATGGATCCCTCAACCACTATCGAGCAGTAATCACAGTCATGGTAGTGGACATCGACCTTGCATCCCGGCTCGTATTCGACCACCAGCACGCCGGTCCCTCCCTCAGGATCGAGGCCAATCCGTTCCATCACATAGCGCAGTTTCTCTCCCTGCTGCCAGTCGCCGGGGTCTCGCCAACTGACATCCTTGACGCCCCTGCGCCATGGCTGTTGCTCTTTTCCGGTACTACCGGCGCGGGCCCTGTTTTCCCCCATCTCGTCTGTGGTCATGGGCTGTTACTCCATGGTTATGAAATGTCGTCTGGGCAACTCGAAAAAAGCCTTGTCCTAACCTTCCCCGACACTCAGTCAATCCGTTCAGGTGACGCTGTAGCCGGCGCGGCAATATCCAGTGCATGACGCTGGGGTTTGATCGACCGCGCCAATCAATCATGTCAACAGCGAACGATGTTGTAAACACGCGTATCCCGGCATGGAGTTTCAAGTATAAAAATGGGCATACAAGCAGCCACGGTGCTTATCTCAGAGATCAATGGCACTGATTTAAGGCATTTCGGACTTCGTAGCCCGGTCGGTATCCCGGGTCATCAAGCTTGCGCCGCCCGCTCCCCCAACAGCAGTCGTTCCAGGTAGCGGGCGATCACATCCACCTCGAGGTTCACGGACATGCCTGGACAATAGCCGCCGATCACGGTGCGCTCGAGGGTGTGGGGCACGATATTGATCTCGAACTCGGCCCCCTCCACCCGGTTCACGGTGAGACTGACGCCATCCACCGCCACCGAACCCTTGTGGGCGACATAGCGCGCCAGGGCATCCGGCACCCTCAGGCGAAAGCGCTCCGATCTGGCATCGCTGTGGCGGCTGACCACTTCCCCGACACCGTCCACATGGCCCGAGACGATATGGCCGCCGAGGCGCGACTCCGGCGTCAGGGCGCGCTCCAGGTTGACCCGGTCACCGGCGCGCCATCCACCGGCGGTGGTGAGCGACAGGGTTTCCCGGGAGACATCGGCGACGAAACCGCTGCCGGGCAGGGCCACCGCTGTCAGACACACGCCGTTGACGGCAATGCTGTCCCCCAGTTGCGCCCTGGACAGGTCCAGATCACTGGTGTCGATGGCGATGCGGGCGTCGCCGCCGCGTTCCTCCACGGAAGCGATGGCGCCAATGGCTTCAATGATGCCGGTGAACATGGTTTCTCCTCGGGGGTTGGTCGTCTGAGTGGCAGCTTCGGGTATTTCCCGTCGATGTCATCTCGTCAATACATTCACACAAACACCGTTCAGGCTGGATTGAGGGGGAATACCCACCGCTCCGCAGGGCTTCATGGCAGGTTGTGGTGGGTTACGCCTGCGGCTAACCCACCCTACGGGTTACCACCATACCAGCACAAGGCGTCCCGCAGGATGGGCTGAGCGCGGCGATACCCATCATTGCAAGGGAGATGGGTATCGCTGCGCCCGACCCATCCTACAATGGCCCGGTAGCTCTTTTAACATGAACACTATCAGACTGAGGGCACCGCGGTAATGCGCCAGTCCTGACCCACGGCGCGAATCTCGGCGATGGTCAGGGGAATGCTCTGACCCATGGCCTCCAGGGGCAGGGTCAGCAGCGGCCTGGCATTGCTGCCCATCAGCCTGGGGGCCATGTACACCACCAATTGATCCACCAGGCCGGCGGCGGCGAAGGCACCCGCCAGTTCGGCTCCGGCCTCCACCAGCACCTCGCTGCATTCGCGGCGCGCCAACTCCCCCAGCAGCGCCTGCAAGTCGACGCGACCGCCGTCGCCGGGCAGCGACAGGATTTCCGGAGGATTGGCGGCGGCGCTGAAATCCGCCGCCGGGGGCGTACCGGGGACGGCGATCAGCACCGCACCAGGAAGTTGCAACAGCCTGGCTCCGGGGGGCGTGCGCAGGCCACTGTCCACCACCACCCGCAGGGGTTGGTGGGCGGCGATTTCCGCGCCATTGGCCAGACCCAGTTCATCCTCCCGCACCGTGAGGGCGGGGTCGTCCCGCAGCACGGTGCCGATGCCGGTGATGACGGCGTCGCTGGCGGCCCTGAGGCGCTGCACATCGCGCCGGGCGGCGGGTCCGGTGATCCACTGGCTCTCGCCACTGGCCATGGCGGTGCGGCCATCGAGACTCATGGCCAGCTTGACGGTGACCCGCGGCAGGCCTGTCCGGCAGCGCTTGGCGAACCCCGGGTTGAGAGCGAGAGCCTCCTCCTCAAGCAGGGGGCCGCGCACCGTCACGCCAGCCTGGCGCAGGGATTCAATGCCACCGCTGGCGGCGCGGTGCGGATCCGCCATGCCGTACACCACCTCCCCCACCCCGGCTTCCACCAGGGCCAGCGAGCAGGGACCGGTACGGCCAGAGTGGTTGCAGGGTTCAAGGCTGACATAGGCCGTGCCCCCCCGGGCCTGTTCGCCGGCCGCCGCCAGGGCATTGACCTCGGCGTGGGGCTCCCCGGCGCGGTGGTGATAGCCCTCGCCGACGACTTCCCCGTTCCGCGCTATCACGCAGCCCACCCGCGGGTTGGGCCGTGCCGTATACCAGCCGCGCCGCGCCAGCCTGATGGCGCGGGCCATGCACTGCCGGTCAAAGACCGTGAAGGCGTCCCCGCTCACCGCCGCGGCCCGTTCCTGTTATTGCTCTCCAGGCGGTCCAGCTCGGCGCGAAACTCACTGATATCCTGAAAGCTGCGGTACACCGACGCGAAGCGCACATAGGCCACCTGGTCCAGCTCCCGCAGGGACTCCATCACCCGTTCCCCCACCAGCCGCGAGGGCACCTCCCGCTCGCCGATGGTCTGCAGTCCGTGCTTGATATGGGCGATGGCCGCCTCGATCTGCTCGACGCTCACCGGGCGTTTTTCCAGGGCCCGCTGCAAGCCGGAACGCAGCTTGTTCTCGTCGAAGGGCTCCCGGGTGCCGTCGTTCTTGATGATGCGGGGCATCAGCAGTTCCGCCAGTTCGAAGGTGGTGAAGCGCTCCTTGCAGGACAGGCACTCGCGGCGGCGGCGCACCTGGCCGCCGTCCGCCACCAGGCGGGAGTCGATGACCTTGGTATCCTCGGCGCCGCAGAAGGGGCAGTGCATGGCGGTTTACCTCCCCCGGTGTAAAGCCGGATCCCGGTCCTTCAGCTCGCCTGGCGGCGGTGCAGCACATCCGCCACCGCCAGCGCCGTGGTGTTGAGGATGCCGCGCCCGCTCACCGACGGAATCAGGATATGGGCCGGCTTGTCGAGACCGTACAGGAATGGCCCCACCAGACGGGCATTGGTCAGGGAACGGATCAGCCCCAGGGCGATGCTGGCGGCATCCATGTTGGGCATGATCAGCAGGTTGGCGCGGCCCTCCAGATTGGCGTTCTCGAAGATGGTGCTTCGCAGGCTCTCGTTGAAGGCGGACAGGGCGTGCATCTCTCCATCCAGCTCCATATCGGGGAATTCCACCCGCAGCCGCGCCGCCGCGTTCTTCATCTTGAGGGCCGAGGCATCCTCGTAGGTGCCGAAGTTGGAGTGGGACAGCAGGGCCACCTTGGGCTCGATATCGAAGCGGTTCTTGGCGAAGTCGATGGCGTTCCTGGCGATGGCGACGATCTCGTCCTCGCTGGGATCCACGGTGACGAACGGGTCGGCGATGAACAGCGGGCCGTCCTCCAGCAGCAGGGCGCACACCGACGACATCTGCACGCTGTCGCCGCTCTGGCCGATGATGGGGGCGATGTCCTTGAGGTGCTCGTCGAAGCGCCCCACCTTGCCGCAGATCATGCCATCCGCCTCCCCCAGGGCCACCATGATGGCGGCCAGCACGGTGCCGTTGGCGTGCACCGCGTTGCGGGCCGCCTCGACGGAGATGCCGTTGCGGCCCACCTGCTCGTGGTAGTAACGCCAGTATTTTTCACCCTGGTCGGCGGATTTCACATCGATGATCTCGATATCCTGGCCGTTGCGGATACGCAGGCCCATCTTCTCGATCTTGCCCTCGATCACCGAGGGCCGGCCGATCAGCAGGGGCACGGCCACCTGTTCGTCGACCACCGCCTGCATGGCCAGCAAGACATCGTCGTTCTCGCCCTCGGCGTAGACGATGCGCGCCGGGTGGCGGCGCGCCAGTTCGATGATCGGCTGCATGAACAGGCGGCTGCCGCTGACATAGGAGTGCAGGCGAGTGCGGTAGGCGTCCAGATCCTCGATGGGCCGGGTGGCGACGCCGCTCTCCATGGCGGCCTTGACCACCGCCAGGGGCACTTCCTCGATAAGGCGCGGGTCGAAGGGCTTGGGGATCAGGTATTCGCGGCCAAACTTGAGCTCCTCGCCGGCATAGGCCTGGGCCACGGTCTCGGTGATTTCCCGGTGGGCGAGGTCGGCGATGGCCCGCACGCAGGCCTGCTTCATCTCGTCGTTGATGGTGGTGGCGCCGCAATCCAGGGCGCCGCGGAAAATAAAGGGGAAACACAGGACATTGTTGACCTGGTTGGGATAGTCGGAACGGCCAGTGGCGAGAATGGCGTCCGGGCGCGCGGCGCGGGCCTCCTCCGGCATGATCTCGGGGATGGGGTTGGACATGGCGAGGATCAGGGGATCGCGGGCCATTTTCTTCACCATGTCACCGTTCAGCACATTGGGGCCGGACAGACCGAGAAACAGATCGGCATCGACGATGGCGTCCTCGATGGTGCGGTCGGCGGTGTCCACCGCGTACTGCGCCTTCCAGGGGTTCATGCCTTCAACGCGACCCTTGTAGATCACCCCGTTGCGGTCCAGCATGCGGACATTTTCCTTGCGCAGTCCCATGCCGCACAGCAGGTCGACACAGGCGATACTGGCGGCGCCGGCGCCGGACACCACTACCTTGATTTCCTCGATCTTCTTGTCGACGATGCGCAGGCCGTTGTACACCGCCGCCGCCGACACGATGGCGGTGCCGTGCTGGTCGTCGTGGAACACCGGGATCTTCATGCGCTCCTTGAGCTTGCGCTCCACATCGAAGCATTCCGGCGCCTTGATGTCCTCCAGGTTGATACCGCCGAAGGTGGGTTCCAGGGCCGCGATCACATCCACCAGCTTGTCGACATCCAGCTCGTCCACCTCGATGTCAAAGACATCGATATTGGCGAACTTCTTGAACAGCACCGCCTTGCCCTCCATGACCGGCTTGGAAGCCAGGGGACCGATATCCCCGAGACCGAGTACCGCGGTGCCGTTGGAGATCACCGCCACCAGGTTGCCGCGGGCGGTGAGATTGGCCGCCTGATGGGGGTCGGCGGCAATGGCCTCGCAGGGGTAGGCCACGCCGGGGGAATAGGCGCGGGACAGGTCGCGGCTATTGGCCAGGGGCTTGGTGGGGCGGATGGCGAGCTTGCCGGGTGGATAGTCGGTGTGGTACCGCAGGGCGCTCTCTTTGAAGGAGTCGTCGGTCATGGTTCGGGGTTCCTTAGCCTTCTGTTTTGTTGGCGGCGAGAAAAAGTGGCGGCATGAAAAAGTGGTGGCATGAAAAGTCCGCTATTCTATCCCCGAATCCCCGGCCATTGCCAACGGCAGTCAGGCCAGACTCGCCTCCAACTCATCGAGGGCTTGCTGGCGCTCGAACCACTCCTCCTCCAGGGCCGCCAGGCGCAGCCGCAACTGGCCCTGCTCTTGCAGCAACCCCTGCAGACGATCCTTGTGGCGGGGGTCGTAGAGGCCGCTGTCGGCAAGCTGTTCGTCGATGGTGGCGAGGCTGGCCTGTGCCGCGGCCATGGACTTCTCGGTCTGGTCCAGGGCCTTTTTCGCCGGCGCCAACTGGCGGCGCAGCTCGGCGGCCTGCTGGCGGCGCTGGCGGCGATCCGGTTCCCGCTCCTCCTGGCTGGCGGCGCCCTCCGCGGGCGCCGCCCGATCCTCCCTGAGGCGCGCCACCAGCCAGCGGCCATAGTCATCCAGGTCGCCGTCAAAAGCCGTCAGGCGGCCATCGCTCACCAGCAACAACTGATCCACGGTATTGCGCGCCAGGTGACGGTCGTGGGACACCAGCACCAGGGCGCCCTCGAAGGCCTGCAGCGCCACCGTCAGGGCGTGGCGCATATCCAGGTCCAGATGGTTGGTGGGCTCGTCCAGCAGCAACAAGTTGGGTTTTTGCCAGGCGATGATGGCCAGCGCCAGCCGCGCCTTTTCGCCCCCGGAGAAGCGCTCCACCCGGTCGAGGGCCATGTCACCGCGAAAGTTGAAACCGCCGAGAAAATCGCGGATCTGCTGCTCCGTGGCCGACGGGGTCAGCCGCTGCAGGTGCAGCAGGGGACTGGCCTCCAGGTCGAGCGCTTCGAGTTGGTGCTGGGAAAAATAGCCGATCCTCAAATGCTCGCCGCAGGTACGCTCTCCCTCGACCAGCGCCAACTGGCCCGCCAGCGTCTTGATCAGGGTGGATTTGCCCGTGCCGTTGGCCCCCAGGAGGGCCAGGCGGGAACCCGGATGAAGGCTCAGGTTTACTCCCGAGAGCACCGACCTGGGGCCGTAACCGAGGGGGCCGTGGCCGAGGGAGCCCTGGCTGATGCTGAGCAAGGGGTCCGAGAACCTGTCCGGGGCGGGGAACCCAAAATCGAAGGGAGAGTCCAGGTGGGCGGGCTCGAGGCGCGCCATGCGCTCCAGTTCCTTGAGCCGGCTCTGGGCCTGGCGCGCCTTGCTGGCCTTGGCGCGGAAGCGGGCGACGAAACGCTCGATCTCGGCAATGCGCAGTTGCTGCTTTTCGTAGCTGGCCTGGGTCTGGGCCAGGCGCTCGGCGCGCTGGCGCTCGAAGGCCGAATAGTTGCCCCGGTAACTGGTGAGCTTGCGGTGCTCGATGTGAATGATGAGATCCGACACGCTGTCGATAAAGTCCCGGTCGTGGGAAATCAGGATCAGGGTGCCGGGATAGCCCTTGAGCCAATCCTCCAGCCACAGGCTGGCGTCCATGTCCAGGTGGTTGGTGGGCTCGTCCAGCAACAACAAATCGGAGGGGCACATCAGCGCCTGGGCCAGGTTGAGGCGGATGCGCCAGCCACCGGAAAAACTGCTCACCGGGCGCGCCATGTCATCGTTGTCAAAACCAAGGCCGTGGAGCAGCTTGCCGGCCCTGACATTGGCGGTATAACCGTCCATGTCGTCGAGGCGCTGGTGCAGCTCGGCGATGCGCTGGTTGTCCCCGGCCTGTTCCGCCGCGGCCAGCCTGGTCTGTACCTCCCGCAGCGCGGCGTCCCCATCCAGGACATAATCCAAGACGCCGCGATCGGTGGCTGCCACTTCCTGAGCCATGTGGGCAATGCGCCAGGTGGCGGGAATGGACAGGGTACCGGCATCCACCGCCAGCTTGCCCAGCAGAGCCTGGAACAGACTGGACTTCCCGGCCCCGTTGCCGCCTATCAGGGCGACTTTGTGACAGGGATGGATGACGGCGCTGGCACCTTCCAGCAGGGGTTTGGCCCCCCGTTGCAGGTTGATCTGGTCGAGTACTATCATGGGGTGGCATTATGCCCAACGGCTGACGAGCTTCCCAGTGAAGCGGTTGAAACCGGGCGCCACAACGACAGTTCTCAAAGAGTCCAGGGTTTGTGTCTATAATGCGGCAGCAAGCCAGAGTCATCGACACAGGAGTGGAAAATGAAGCGTGATCGCCGCAAGGGGGTTCCCCCTGTGCCCGCCGAGCTGGAAAAGCTGCTCAATGTTGCCCAGTTGGCCGCCCTGCGGGAACTGCAGAATTTTGGCTGGACCGTGACACTGGTGCGCAGGCCATTGTTCACCACCCCCACTCCGGTGCTGAAAAGCCCCGATGGCGGCAAGTACGCCATTATCGAGGAAGATGGCAGCGTCAATTACAATCCGGATATCGTTATTCGCTGACACGCCACTGGCTGGCCTCCCAGCGCCGGCCCCTTCCCCTCGGCATTCCTGCCCGCCAACCCGTCACGGAGTCACCAACCAGCCATGTGGTTTGGAAAAATCATCGCGGGCCTTATCGGTCTTGCGGTAGCCGGTCTCGCCGGCCTCGTCATCGGCGTCATCGCCGGACACTATTTCGACCGCGCCCTCCTCAACCTCCTGCGACCTGCCCCCGGGCACCGCCACCGCCAGGTGGAGGAGGAATTTTTTCGCACCGTGTTCCTGCTGATGGGGCGCCTGGCGAAATGCGATGGGCGCATCTCGGAACGAGAGGTCGCGCACACCGAACAATTGATGGCCCATATGGGGCTTGGCAGCGATCACCGGCGTCAGGCGATTGCCCTGTTCAAGGAAGGCGCGCAGGCGGAGTTCGATGTACAGGGCCAGTTGGCCAGCTTCAGATCCATTTGCGGGCGCTATCCCGGGCTCAAGCGCCAACTGCTGAACTACCTTCTGTCACTGGCGTTGGCGGACGGAGCTGTGTCCGCCGAGGAAGAAAGCCTGCTGCGCCAGGTGGCCAGCGGACTGGGGCTGTCACCCGCCCTGTTCGAGCAGTTGATGCGCATGATCCGCGCCCAGGCCCACTTTCGCGACTATCAACAACGGGGCTATCAACAACGGGGCTATCAACAACAGGGCTACCAACAACAGGGCTATCAACAACAGGGCACAGGCGCTTACGGCAGGAATGAACTGGCCACCGCCTACGAAGCCCTGGGGGTGGCCGCCACCGCCAGTGACGCCGAGATAAAGAGGGCCTATCGCAAGCTGATGAGCGAGAACCACCCCGACAAGCTGATGGGCCAGGGGGTCCCCGCGGACATGGTCCAGCTGGCCACGGAGCGCTCCCAGGAGATACAGACCGCCTACGACCTGATTCGCAGGCACCGGGAATAACCAGGTCAGGCCTGGTCATCCACCTCCGGCGCGGATTCCTGGTCCTCCAACTCGACCAGAGGCTTGAGTTCCTTCAGTGGGCAGCGCCTGCCATCCGGCAGGATCACCGTGGTGGTTCTGTCCAACTCGAAGGGCCCCATGGTGGCAAAGCCCAGGGTCTCGGCAAAGCGAATCCCGTGACAGGGGCTCATGAAGGTCGCCACCAGATCCGGGCTACCCGTCACCTGAATGACGAGAGTGCTGTTGTCCACCACGCGCCAACTACGCACTCGCGGGGAACCAAACCCGGAATGGATTACCACATCCGGGGCATCGCGATCGAACAGGGTGATCCGTTCGCCGGTCACCGGCGCCTGTCCGGCCCCGGTACAGCCCAGCAACGCCACCGGCAGCAGCAGTGGCAACAGTTTTTTCACCTTCATCGCCAGGATCCTCTTGCTTGGCAGTCACCTCTCAGACCAACGAATCGGGACTTCTATCCACCCCGTGGCACCCAACCCGACGCCACGGGGTGGACGCTGCTTGACAGGTTCCGGACCGACAATGGAAGATGCCGGCATCATCCATCGAGCAAAGCCCCATGCTGAATGTCGCCATTCTCGGCGCTTCCAACTCCGAGGAGCGCACCGCCTTCCAGGCCCAGAAGATGCTGGCGGAAAACCATCACCGCATCTTCCCGGTATCGCCGAAGGAAACCATCGTCGGCGGTATCCCAGCATACGCCAACCTCGGGGAGATCCCCGAGCCCCTGGATGTGGTGACCGTCTATATAGGCCCGGCGCGACTGCCGGATGCGTTGCAGGATATTCTGGCGGTCAAGCCAAGGCGGGTGATCTTCAATCCCGGCACCGAATCACCAGACATTGCCGCCCGCCTGCGGGAGGCAGGCATTGCCACCGAGGAAGCCTGTACCCTGGTGCTGCTGAGAACAGGCCAATTCGAGAACTGAAGACCGCCTGGCAGGCTGCTGAAAAACGACTGCGCGACCCGAGCCGCCTCGGGCCTCGCAGTCGTTCTGCAGAGATCCCCTAGGGCCCCCAGCGCACGAATTGGCGAAGCTGTTGTTCGCCGCTGATCACCCAGGCCGGCGCCGGGGCGCCGTCGCCCGCGGGAACCAGCCCGGGATGACGGGCCCTCACCTGATTGACGATATCCTCCTGCCGATCGGTGACATCGACGAACAGGATATGGCGGTGGTTGCGCACCTCCTCTTCGAAGGGACGGAAGTGGCGGTTCTTTTCCTGGAAGCCGAGAAAGCCCCCTTCCCAGGTACAAAACCCCAATACCACGACGGCGAGAAACACAAAGGGCGTCCAGCCATAGGCCTCCGCCCAGCCCGCCACGGCGGTGACCGACAACACCAGCAAGGCGCCTAGCACGCCAACCCCAAACCCCCGCAGGCCACTGTTGATGACATCGGTTTTCATGAAATCACTGACCGGATGCAGTTGCCGGGTACTCAGTTCAGCCTCGTCCTCGCTGAGTACATGGATCTGGGGCCGCACCAGGCCAGCGGCCTCCAGCTCGATTTCCACCTGTTCCAGATCGTCGAGATTGTCGCTGATGAAGTAGTGTCGCTTCATGGTTTCCACCCTGCTGTTATGGTTCTTACAGCATAGACAACCAGCGAGGACACACAACAAAACTTACGCAATTTTGCCATTGGCGCGGACTCGGGGCCTCCGTGCAGGCGGATGCAGGCGGCGGGAGAATGGGCGTACAATGGCCCTGAATGCACCAACGGTCGCAACTGTAACCCCCATGCAAACTCGGCCAATATCGAATACCCATGGCGCCCTGGCGGCGGCGCTGGCGACACTGCTGTGGCTGGCCGTGCCAGTCCAGGCCAGCGAGTTGCCCAACGCCCCCAGCCAGGCCCAGGTGCGCTCTCTGTTGGATCTGCCCGGTCTTCGCGCCCTGCGACGCGGGGATGCCGAGCCCCTGGTGAGGCACGGCAGCATCACCGTGCTGGGCCAGACCATAGCCCCAGGCACTTACACCCGGCTGTCATGGAAACCCCAGGACACCTTCGAGAGCATTGCCGCGCCAACCCCGGTTCTGGTGCTCAATGGCGCCTCCCCAGGGCCGACCCTGTGCCTGACGGGTGCTGTCCACGGTGACGAAATCAACGGCATCGAGATCATTCGTCAGGTGTTTTTCGGCCTCAAGCCCGATGAACTGGCGGGGGCGGTGATCGGTGTGCCGATCGTCAACCAGCAGGGCTTCCGCCTCGCCTCGCGCTATCTGGCGGATCGCCGCGACCTGAACCGTTTTTTTCCCGGCGATCCCACCGGCAGCTCCGCCTCGCGCATCGCCTGGAGTTTCTTCAACGACATCGTGCGCCACTGCGACGCCCTGGTGGACATCCACACCGGTTCCTTTCACCGCACCAACATTCCCCAGTTGCGGGCCGACCTGAGCAACCCCCAGGTCAGCCAGTTGGCCCATGGCTTCGGCGGCATGATCGTGCTGCACAGTGTCGGCGCCAAGGGCTCCCTGCGACGCGCCGCGGTGGACGCCGGGGTGCCCGCCGTCACCATCGAGGCAGGGGAACCGCTGCGCATCCAGGGGGATGTGGTCAAGGACGGGGTGGAGCGGATCCTCACCCTGCTCACCAACATGGGTATCTACAAGCGGTCCTTCTACTGGACCAATGTCAAACCCGTATTTCTCAACTCCCGGTGGGTGAGAAGCGACCAGGGTGGACTCTTGATCAGCCGCGTCGAGATTGGGGAGCGGGTGATGCCGGGGGACCTGCTGGGCAAGGTGGTGGACCCCATCAACAATGTGGAGTACCCGATGCACTCACCCTTCGAAGGTCAGATCATCGGCATGGCTCTGAACCAGGTGGTGATGCCCGGCTACGCGGTCTACCACATCGGCCTGCGGGCCACGGAGGAATCCATCGAGATCATTCCGGACGCTCAACGGGCCACCGACGGCACCCCACTCAATGGGGAAGAAAGGGTGCAGGACACCCCACGGCGCCCGGATTTGCCGGAGTTCGACTGAGCGCCCAGAGGCGGGCCGGAGTCTACACCGGCCAGCAACAAAAAACCCCGGTCAGCGGAGCTGGCGGGGTTTTTCGCTGAAACGCATGGGGAAAAGCAAGGGTGGTCAGATTACCCGGACTTCTTCCGCCTGTGGGCCTTTCTGACCCTGGGTGACCTTGAACTCCACCCGCTGGCCCTCTTCCAGCTTCCTGAAACCATCGCCGATAATGGCGCGGAAGTGAACGAAGACATCCGGACCACTATCCTGCTGAATGAAACCGAAGCCCTTGTCGGAATTGAACCACTTTACAGTGCCCGTAGTTGTAGACATAACTGAACCTTTGTGTACTTAACAGATACCCTGGCGGGTAAACACGATTGCCCTTGCGGGCGCCTAGCAGGAAATTCAGTGGTAACTTATGGCGACTTACGAGGTACTGCAACAGGAACTTCGGACGGTCTTCATGAAGCACGCTGTATTTCAAGCTAAGGCCAATATAATCACTCACTGTTAAATGTCAATGAAGCCCGGGTGAGTTTTTCAACTTTTTCGAGCACCCCTGGCAAGGGGTTTATGACAGGATTAACTGACTGTGTCGACACTTAAAACCGGCATTCTGGCCCTCGCCGCCCTGTTTTTGGCGGCCACCACCAGCGCCAATGGCCCAGGGCAGGGGCAGTGCAGCGACTTCCGCTGGGCACGCCACAGCGGCGGAGAGCATGGCGCCATGCTGGTGGACGCCCGGCTCGACCAACGCCCCGTGCGCCTACAACTGGATACCGGCTCGGATATCAGCGTCCTCTATGGCCGCCTGCCGGACATGCCCGCAACCGGGAGACTGGCTGGCAGCCTGAGCCTTGGCCCGCTGGAGCTTGGCCACCTGGAGTTCGTCGAGTTTCCCCATGTGACGCCCGGCGCCGCCGATGGGGTTATCGGTCTCGACGCCCTGCTGGGACACCAACTGTTGATCGATTACCCCGCCGGCACCCTGTGCCTGGTGGACCACACCCCGGAAGGAAACTGGCTGGAGATCCCCTCGCGACTGCGGCGCGGCAAGCTGTTCCTGTTCAGCCAGGTGGGCGACAGCATGGAGTGGGGCTACTTCTTCGACACCGGGGCCAGCCTCTATCACCTGCTGGTGGATAGAGCCCGCTGGCAACAGCTCACCGGTCGTACCGGCAGCGAGGCGGACAACAGATTGATCGAGGGGTCGGGCTGGGGCCGTCCCCTGACCACCGTGGGGGCTGCTCCCGTAGACACCCTGCGCATCGGGCCCTTGACCCTGGTGGAACCCATGGTGCACTTCGTTCTTGAGCAGCCCCAGCGGTTCACCGCCCACCCGGCGCGGGCCAACGGCCTGATCGGCAACGCCCCCTTTCTCGACAAGGTGATACGCATCGACCTGAGGGGCGCCAGGCCGCTGTTCGCGGTGCGGCGAGACTAGCCCCCATGGTCCACGCCGCTAGGAATGTCGTACCCGCTCGTTGAACCAGGCATCGCACCAGGCCTGGGCTTGGTGCACATCCAGGGTGCCCTCGTAGATGGCGCGACCGGTGATGGCCCCCAAAATGCCCTGCTCAGACACTTCACACAGGGCCTTGATGTCGTCCAGGTTGGTGATGCCACCGGAGGCGATGACCGGGAGGCTACTGGCCCTGGCCATGGCCACGGTGGCCTCCACATTGACCCCCTGCATCATGCCGTCGCGGTCGATGTCGGTGTAAACGATGGCGGACACTCCCTCGTCCTCCAGCTTGCGGGCGAGCTCCGTGGCCTTGATGTCGGTCACTTCGGCCCAGCCGTCGGTGGCCACCAGGCCGTTCTTGGCATCCAGGCCGACGATGATATGGCCGCGGAAGTGGCGACAGGCCTCGGAGACGAAGGCGGGATCCTTCACCGCGCTGGTGCCGAGGATCACATAATTGACGCCCGCCTCCAGGTAGGATTCCACCGTGTCGATGGAGCGGATGCCGCCGCCGATCTGGATGGGCAGCTCGGGGAATTCGTGGGCGATGGCGCGCACCACATGGCCATTCACCGGCTTGCCGGCGAAGGCGCCGTCGAGGTCCACCAGGTGCAAGCGGCGGGCGCCGGCCTCCACCCAGTGGCGGGCCATGTCCACCGGGTTGTCGGAAAACACCGTGGCATCCTCCATGCGCCCCTGGCGCAGGCGCACACACTCACCATTCTTGAGATCGATGGCTGGAATAATCAGCATGGCAGTCACTCACCTCGCCAGTTGACAAAGTTTTTCAGCAGTTGCAAGCCGGCGGTGTGGCTCTTCTCCGGGTGGAACTGCACCGCGAACAGGTTGCCCCGCGCCAGGGCCGCGCTGAACAGGACTCCGTAGTGGCAGTTGGCGGCAGTGACATCGCTACCGGCATCGACATAGTAGCTGTGCACGAAATAAAACCGTGCATTCTGGTCGATACCGCGCCACATGGGGTGATCCAGTGTCTGGTGGACCTGGTTCCAGCCCATGTGGGGCACCTTGAGACGCGCGCCCTCGGCATCCAGGAGAGGGTTGCCAAAGAACCTGACCCGCCCCGGCAGGACCCCCAGGCACTCGACACCGTCGTTCTCCTCGCTGAAGTCCATCAGCGCCTGCATGCCGACGCAAATTCCCAACACCGGCTTTTCGTCGATGGCCCGGGTAACCGCCTGGTCGAACCCGAGGCGGCGGATTTCCGCCATGCAGTCGCGGATGGCCCCGACGCCGGGAAACACCACGCGGTCGGCGTTGGCGATCTCCTCCAGATCGGAAGTGATCACCACATCCGCGCGGGGAGCCACCTGCTCCAAAGCCTTGCCCACCGAATGCAGGTTGCCCATGCCGTAGTCGATCACGGCGATGCGGATGCGAAAATCAGTCATGCCACACCCCGCCAGTCACAGCGTGCCCTTGGTGGACGGCATCACGCCGGCCATGCGTGGATCGGGCTCCGCCGCCATGCGCAGGGCGCGCCCAAAGGCCTTGAAAATGGTCTCGATCTGGTGGTGCGCGTTGGTTCCACGCAGGTTGTCGATATGCAGGGTAACGCCGGCGTGGTTCACGAAGCCCTGGAAGAATTCGTAGGCGAGTTGCAAGTCGAAGCTGCCCACGCTGGCGCGGGTGAACTCCACATGCATCTCCAGGCCGGGGCGGCCGGAAAAATCCACCACCACCCGGGACAGGGCTTCATCCAGGGGCACATAGGCATGACCGTAGCGGCGAATGCCCTTCTTGTCCCCCAGCGCCCTGGCGAATGCCTGCCCCAGGGTGATGCCAATATCCTCCACGGTGTGGTGATCGTCGATGTGGGTGTCGCCCACCGCCTCGATATCCAGATCGACAAGGCCATGGCGGGCGATCTGGTCCAGCATGTGCTCGAGAAAGGGCACGCCGGTGCTGAAACGCGCCTTGCCGCTGCCATCCAGATCGAGGCTCACGGTGATGCGGGTTTCCAGGGTGTCGCGACTGACCGTCGCCTTGCGTTCCGTCATGGGAACCTCCAGCATGCTGGGGAAGGAAAATGAGCCGCGAGCTTGTACAGCCGCAACCGAAGCCGCGCATTATACGGTTACGGCCCCCGCTCTTCCATAAGGCGGGCCACGGCGCTAGACTCCTCCCCCCCTGGAGCAGGATGACGATGACGCGGCGACTGATTCGCAACACCACCCTGATCTGGCTGCTGGCCCTGGTCACCGCGGCCTGGGGTGGCGTGGTCGCCGGCCACGACCACTTCGGCATCGACCACGAGCACTGTCATGTGTGTCTGCTGCCCCATGTGGCGGAAGTGGCCCCGGATACCGCCGACACCAGCCTGGCTCCCCCTTGCTTCGCTCCCTTCCTCCTCACCGCCTACAGCTACCGGAACCCGATTCGCGTCGGCTACCACAGTCGCGCCCCTCCCGCCTGATTCATCCCGCAAATTCCAATTTCGAAACCCGGTCGCGGTGGCGCCAGGCGAATCATTCGCCGTCGCCGCCCGTGGCCGTGGCTGAACGATCAGTACTGCAACGAATCAGGAAAAGCCATGAAACGCAAAAAGACCTGGGGCCTTGCCCTATCCATCATTTCCGCCATGCAGGCAGGCCACGTGTTCGCCAGCGAGCGCAACATCGAGGAATTCATCGTCACCGCCTCGCCCCATGACAAACGCTCCGAGGAAGTCGCCGGGGCTTTCAACATCCTCGACGGGGAAACCCTGCGACGGGAGGCAACCTCTACCCTCGGTGACACCCTGCAGAACCAACTGGGCATCAACAGCAGTTCCTTCGGCCCGGGGGTGGGCGCGCCGGTGATCCGCGGCCTGGGAGGCAAGCGAGTGGAAGTACTGCAAAACGGCACGGGCTCCGTGGATGCCTCCGACACCAGCCCCGATCACGCCGTGGCCATCGAGCCGCTGCTGGCGGATCGCATCGAGATCCTGCGGGGGCCGGCCACCCTGCGCTATGGTCCCGGCGCCATTGGCGGCGTGGTCAATGTCATCGACAACGCCATCCACACCCTGCCCCTGGAGGGCATCAGCGGCGCCGCCGAAGCCCGCTACAACACCAACAATTACGAACGTGCGCTGGTGGGCCGCCTGGATAGCGGCAACGGTCCCGCCAATTTTCACCTGGGTGGCGTTTTCAGGGAGAGCAACGATGTGAAGATTCCCGGCTGGGCGGCCCGCCACCGGGAAGACCGCGAAAACAGCACCCGCGGCCGCATCGCCAACAGTGATACCGAGGTGGATTCCTGGAATCTGGGAGCGGCCTGGGTGACCGACAGGCTGGTGGTGGGCGCCAGTGTTCACCGTCTCAACAACGACTACGGCATCCCCCCGGGGGGCCACTCCCATGGACACCACGACAACGATCATGACGATGACCACGACCATCACGACGATCATGGCCATCACGACGATCACGACCATCACGACCATCACGACGATCACGACCATCACGAGGACCATGACCACGACGAACTGGTGCGCATCGACCTGAAGCAGACCGTCTACCGGGGCAAGATTCTGCTGCGGGATCTCGATGGCTTCGTGGAGCGCATCCGATTGGATCTCAACCACACCGAGTACCGCCACCGGGAATTGGAAATCGAGGACGGCGAGCAAGAGATTGGCACCACCTTCGATGTCAAGAGCACTGAACTTCGCTCGGAGCTCACCCACGCGCCACTGGCGGGCTGGACCGGTACCCTGGGACTGCAACACAGCCGCCGCGACTTCAAGGCGGAAGGGCTGGAGGCCTTCGTGCCCCCTTCCGACACCATCGCCACCGGCATTTTCCTGATCGAGGAAGTGGCCATCGGCGACGGTACCTTGGAGCTGGGGCTTCGCCACGACCGCCAATCGGTGGAAACCCGCGGCCTGAGGGATATCGACCACAACACCTTCAATGCCAGCGCCAGTTGGCTGCAGCCCCTGGGGCACAACCAGCGGCTGGGCCTGATCCTGTCGCGCAGTGAGCGCGCGCCAGTGGCCGAGGAGTTGCTGTCGGACGGCGAGCATATCGCCACCCGCTCCTACGAGATCGGCGATCCCCGTCTCAAGTCCGAGTCGGCCTGGAACATCGAGGCCACCTGGAGCTACGAGGGCGATGTGGACGCCAGCGTCAGCCTGTTCCACCGCCGTTTCAGCGATTTCATCTACGCCCTGGACACCGGCACCCGCTTCAGCCATGACCTGGAACACGACGGCTTCACCGGCCTCGACGCCTGCTCGTCGGATCTGGCGGACTTCGACAACGACATGGACGAGTTCCGGGGTTCCCTGGAGTGTTTTCTCTACACCCAGCAGGATGCCCGCTTCAATGGCATGGAAGCGGAAATCCGCTTCCCGCTGGCGGACAACCAGTCCCTGCGCCTGTGGGGCGACCTGGTGCGGGCCCGCCTCACCCGTGGCGGCGATGTTCCGCGCATTCCCCCGGCGCGCCTCGGCGCCCACTGGGATCTGACCGAAGGCCCATGGACGGCGCGTCTCAGCGCCACCTACGCCTTCGACCAGAATCGCGCCGGACTCAACCAGGAGAGCACCGATGGCTATACCCGCATCGATGCCTACCTGGCCTACGGCATGGATAATTGGTCATTGTTCTTGCGGGGCATCAACTTGACGGACCAGGAAATCCGCCAGTCCACCAGCTTCCTGCGGGATCTGGCGCCGGAACCTGGCCGCACCTTCATTCTGGGGGCGCGCTACCAGTTCTGAGCAAACGGGGCGCGGGCTTCCCGCCCGCGCCCAACCCTCTCCAAACCCCGCCCAAGACGGCAGGCATCAAGCACATTGCCAACATCCCGCCCCTGACGCACACTGTCCGCGACAGGCACCGTCCAAGGAGCGCACCGTGAAAACCCTGATCAAATTCGTACTCGCCGCCATCGCCCTGGTGGTGGTCGTGGTGGTGGGCCTGCTGGCCTGGGCCATGCTCGCCCTCGACCCCAACAGCTACAAGCCACAACTTGAACAGGCCGCCCGCAACCAGGGGGTGGAGCTGGATATTGCCGGCGACCTGGGCTGGAGCCTGTGGCCCAACCTGGCCATCACCCTGGGTGAGACCCGCTTTGCCGGCGAGGATCACGGACTGCAACCCTCGTCCCTGCGGGAAGCCCATCTGGTGCTGTCCTGGGGCGATCTGCTGCGCCGCCGCATCGCCGTGCGGGCACTGACCGTGGACGGCGCCGACCTGCACCTCACCAGTACCGACAGCGGCGCCATCATCGCCGCTACCCCCGCGACCGGTGATGAACCGGTGGAAGCCGGCGCTCCCGATGGCCAGCCATTCACTCTCGCGGTGGACGAGTTCGCCATCAGAGACAGCAGCTTGCGCCTTGAGCAGGACGGTTCAACCCTGCTGCTGGACGATATCAACCTCAAGACAAGGGACGTCAACATGCGGGGCGAGCCCTTCCCGGTGGAAATGCGGTTTCGATTCCACCCGGAAGATGGCGACCCCCTGTCCGTGGCGCTGGACACCCGCGCCCGCTACCACCAGGACGAAGAGAAACTCGACCTGGCCGACAGCGTCATCCAAGTGGGTGGATTGCTCCCCGGCGATCTGCGGCTGTCCTTGAAAGCCGCCGTGGATCTGGCCGCCGAAACCGTCGCCCTCGACAACCTGCGCATCGACCTGGCGGATACCCGCTTCACCGGCTCCGCCATCCTTGGTTACGGGGAACCCATGAGGCTCGACCTGGATCTGGCGGGAACGGATTTCGACCTGGACAGCTTGTTGGAGTCCCTTCCCGCCGCTGACCAAGCAGAAACCGACGAGGTCAACCTGCTGGCTCCCCTGCTGCTGCCCCTGGCACTGCTGGACGGCGGCAGCGGCCGGTTCGACCTGCGGCTGGACAACCTGGTGGCTGGCGGCATGGCCCTGGCCAACCCCACCCTCAAGGTCCATGTGCGGGATCAGGTGCTGACCCTGGAGGAAGTCAGCAGCGGCCTGTTCGGCGGCACCCTGCACGGCGACGGCGCCATCGACGCCAGGGGCGCCACCCCCACCTTGCGCTTTTCCGGCCGTCTCGCGGCTATCGACCTGGAGCAGGCCCTGGACCACCTTGCCGAGGACCTGGACTTCAGCGGCATCCTCACCATGGCCATTCAGGGTATCAGTCGCGGCGACGACGGCGACGCCCTGATGGCCAACCTGGACGCCGCTGGCAACCTGCAAGTG
>JBJHDJ010000008.1:0-21225 GCA_050486485.1 Porticoccaceae bacterium | reverse complement strand
GCCTGCCGTGCCGCCCGGGAGGCCGCGCGGCTCCAGCGGCTGGGTTTTCTGACGCCACGGGTCCGCGGCTACGGCACGCTGGGGGGTATCCAGTGGCTCGCCACCGACGCCGTGCCGGCCCTCAGCCTTGGCGACTTCGTCACGGGTTTTTTCGCCGGTGAGCCGGTTTGCCAAGGCCTGGCGCGCGGACCCCTGTACCACGGCCTGGGGACCCTGGTGGGGGGGTTGCACAGCCGTGGCGTTATTCACGGCGATCTGCGCCCCAACAATGTGCTGCTGTGGAGCGAGGCAGGGGAGTTGCAGTTTTACCTGATCGACAACGAGCGCAACCGCCAGTACCGGCGGCCCCCTGAAAAGGGGGTGTTGAAAAACCTGGTGCAGATTCAGATGCAGTTCGACGCGGATTTCAATGACCGCGAACGGGCCCTGTTCTTTGCGGGCTATGGCCGCGCCCGCGGCCTGGACGACATTGCCTGCCAGCGTCTGGCCGCCGACAGCCTCGAGCGGGTGCGCCAAAGGCTTGCCGGCAAGCACCGCGAGCAGTTGGTGGCGGTAGCGTTGACCAGCCAACAGTGGCAACCGCTGGTGACGCGGTTGCGTCAGGTGCCCGCCCTGGTGGAGGAGGTGGCATGAACGGGTTCACCACTGTCAGGTCGCGGGGCTCGTCGGGCCCGGTGTGGGGGGAACTGAGCAGTGACCCCGCCTATGCCGAACTGCGCCGCCGTGCCCCCGGGGTCGCCGAGCTGCTGGCGTCGGGCCGGGTGATCAAGCGCGACCAGGGTCACGCTGTGTTGGCCTTGGACGCGGCGTCCGGGGGGCCGGGTCTGTTGTGCAAATTTTTCCCGGAGCGGGGGTTCGGCGACCGCCTGCGGCAGCGGATCCGCCTCGATCGTCCGGCTCGCATCCACCGCCGCCTGCGGCCGCTGGCGGCGGTGGACCTGCCGATTCCCACCACCCTCGGTCACCTGGCGGCGGAAGGGTTGGGTTCCGCCTGGTTCTGCACCCTGCTGCCGGGTCGCAACCTGTTGCATTGGGCGGGAGAGCAGCTGCCGGACAGTGGCGCGGCACGGCTGGCGCTGCTGTCGCCGGTGATCGATGCCATGCTGCGCCTGCACACCAGCGGCTACAGGCACGGGGATTTCAAGTGGGGCAATGTGCTGGTGGACGAAGACACAGGCGCCTGCTACCTGGTGGATACGGATGACCTGCGGGTGGTTCCGCCGCGGGGTGTCTGTCGCGGCAAGGCCCGTGATTTGGCGCGCTTTCTGCTCGACTGTCGGGAAGCCGGTGTCCCGGACATGGAGGCGGAGGCGTTGCGGAGGCGCTACGCCGAAGGGGCGGGGTTGCCGGTTCCCCAGGTCGAGAGGCTGGTGGCACCACTACTCGAGCGCCTGGGACGCCGCCATGCGCGGCGCTACGGCGAGGGGCGCCGCCTCATGCCGCTCCGGGACGAGAGCTGAAGACTCGCCCCAATGGCACTGAGTTAAGCTCCTTTACGGAAGTAGGGCGGCATCCCGGGGGAGAGTTTTTGAGACCGTCGGCGCCAGGGATGGCGCCGTCGAGCCCCCAGGGATGGGTTTACGGCGTGTCTCGAAAACTCTCCCCCGGGATTCCGACCGGGCTACGAAGTCCGAAATGCCATAAAGTCAGTGCCACTCAAGACTTGCCCTGTCCGGAAACTTGATGGCGTCGCCAATCAGTTGCGGGGGTTGCACTCGCCCTGAGCCCATGGTGGCGCATTCCGGCGATGCTGATAGCCGCGACAATCATGGGTGACGGCTTCTTTATTCCCGGGGCAGTTGAAAGATCACCACCTGGCGCCCGTCTCCCCCCGGCCATTCCGCTAGGATCTCCCCGTTCCGGCTGTGGATGTCGCGCCGCAATGTGTCGATATCGGCGCGGCGGGGAGTGCGATAGGCGTAGAGCATGCCCCGCTGCCATGGGGTATGGGCCTTGTCGAACTCCTCCGTCTGGCGGGACAGCAGAATATCCTGCCGCGCCACCCTGCCGCTGAAGTAGGCCAGGTGGTGGTCGTTGCTCACCACCTTGATGTCCTGGGCCAGGGTGGCATCCCGCAGCCAGTCGGCGGCCTCGGCGATGTAGGCCTTTTGATGGCGGCTGTTGATCAGGGTGTCGGCGGCCTGGCCCAGCAACAGCAGGGCGATGACAAAGCGCGCCAGGGAGTGGCGAGGGGCCCGTTGCCACCACCTGGCCAGCACGAATGGCACCAGGAGCAGCAGCAGGATGGCCATGTGCAGCAGGTAGCGCTTCAGTGAGAACTGGTAGGCGAAGATCAGGGCCAGCTGATAGGTGGCTATCACCGCCAGGTGGGCCACGATCAGCCTCTGTCCCACCGGACACAGGCGCAGGGGCGGCCCTTTCCACCACTGCCAGGCCAGCACCGCCACATAGGGTACCGTCAGGGCGCGCACCAGGTTCAGGACGAACAGCGTCAGCATCACCGCCATCACCCCCCACAGGGCATCGTTGACGGCGGTGTGCCGCAACAGGCCACTGGCGGCGAGCTGCTCCGACATTGCCGCCAGACGCTCGGAAAAGCGCCACGCCGGCCCGCCGATCTGCTCGAGGTCCATGGTCACCTTGAGGGTGGGCAGCAGGTCGGCGGCCAGCAGGAGCAGGCCCGCCATGGACGCCAGCAGCACAGCGCCGGGCAGCGCCAGCAGGGTGCCCAGTCTGGCGAGGCGCTGGCGCCACGGGGTTTCCCCCAGAAACAACAGACCAAAGGGGGTGAGCAGCGCGAGGGCCAGGGTTTCCACGCGGAACAGGAAGGCGAGCACCATGCAGAGGGTCCATTGCAGGGCATGGCGCCATGCCCCGTTCCTGCCATAGCGAATCAATTCCACCAGGCCCAGCAACATGAAGGCGAGCATGCCGGCGTCCCTGCCGATGGCGCTGCGCCCGTCCGCCAACGGGGCGTTGAAGACCACGATGATCACCGCCAGCAACTGGGTGACGGTGTTGCCACCCAACTCCCTGACCACCCGTGCAAAGGCCACCGCCAGCAGGGCGTAACAGAGGGTGGTGACCAGCAGGCCGGCGTGCACCGGGGCAAGTCCCGTCGCGGCGTGGATGGCGCCGATCAGCATCTGCAGGAAGGGCCAGTGGTAGATGTCCACGGACGCCCTGAAGCCATCCGCGACAAACACCTCGGCGGCCACCAGATAGAGCACGCTGTCGTTGCCCATGACCGGGTCGATCGCCATCAACCACAGGGAGACGAGCAGGCTCAACCCCAGGGCAAGCAGCGGAAGGGTCCCGGGCCTGGCCAGCAGCGCCGGTGGTGTCATAGCCATTGCGTCACGGCGTCCTGCACACTGGAGGCAGAAAGGCTGTTGATGCAGCGATGTCCCACCCGGCAGCGCCCGCGGCGGCAGTCCGCCAGGCAGGGGCGCTGGTGACGCAGAACCCGAACATTGTCGCCCAGGGGCCCCCAGCGGTTTTCATCAGTGGGACCGAAAATCGCCAGGGTGGGGGTGCCGCTCGCCGCCGCCAGGTGGGTGGGACCTGTGTCGTTGCCTATGAAGCAGGTGGCGCGCTGGCACAGGGCTATCAGCCCCGCCAGGCCGAGGCGGTCGAGCAGGCTGGCAAAAGGCGTGCGGGCCTTGCGCTGTAGCTCGGCGATGGCGACCTCGTCCCTGTGACCGGCGCCGGTCACCACCACTTGCTGGCCGCGACCGTGCAGCCAGCGGGCCACTTCGGCGAAGAAAGCGCTGGGCCACTGCTTGTAGGGCTTGCTGGCCCCGGGGTGCAGTACCGTCAGCGGCCGCGCCGGGTTAAGACCCAGGTCGGCGAGACGGGCATCCACCTGGTTTTGTCCTTCGACCGTTGCCCGCAGTGGCGCGTAGCCCGGTTCCAGGGCCTGGCCGGTGACCGCCGCGGCCACGGTGGCGTAATCGTGAAAGCGGTGCCGCTGGCCGTGATTGAGGGTGATGCGGCGCCGAAAGCGCTGGCAGTAGCGGTTGTCGGGTCCCAGGGTGTCACCGGGGCCGGAGAGAGGGACGAAGCGCTGGCTGGCCATGTCTCCCTCCAGGGCAATGGCCAGATCCGCCCGTGCGCCGCGCACGGCGCGCAGAAATCGCCACAGAGGGGGAAGGGCCCGCCATCGGGGTCGCATGGCCAGGCTGGCCCGGGGGTAGTAGGCGACGGGGCAGCCGGGAGAGAGGCTGTCCATGATGTCCCGGTAGGCGCTGTCCACCACCAGGGTCGTGTTGGATGGGCCGAAGTGGTTCGCCAGGGACTCCATGGCCTTCATGGACACCAGCAGGTTCCCCAGATGCTTGGTGGGCATCCACACGGTGGCCCGCCGAACCCTGCCGGCCGCGGCCCTGTCGCTGAAGAAAATGGCCATGAACCCCGCGATCCCTCTTTGCCAGGGGCCAGTATAGCAGCCGCCATGGGACGACAACGAGGCCCCGGCGCGCCCTGGTTCTGTGCTACTATCCCGGCAATTTTTCAGTTGTCGCCCAGCGGCTGATAGGCCCAGGAGGAGCGGACCTTGCTCAACCTTGAAAACATCCGTGCCGCCCCCCTCAGGCGCGAACCCTACCCCTATCTGGTGGTGGAGCAGGCCATTGTTCCCGACGCCCTGGCGGCCGTGGTTCGGGACTTTCCCGCCATCGACTACCCGGGCAGCATTCCCGTCTCCGAGGTCGGCCACGGTCCCGCCTTTGCCGCCCTGCTGGAGGAACTCGGCGGCGATGACTTTCGTCGCGCGCTGGCGGAGCGATTCGCCATCGATCTGGACGACAGGCCCATCATGACCACGGTACGGGGCGTGATGCGCGACAAGGACGGTCGCATTCACACGGATTCGAAAACCAAGGTGATGACGGTGCTGTTGTATTTCAACGAGGATTGGCGCGACAGCGGCGGGCACCTGCGCATTCTGCGCAACGGCACGGATCTGGAGGATTTCGTGGAGGAGATCCCGCCCCGCCTGGGCACCATGGTGGTGTTCCAGGTCACCGACAACTGCTGGCATGGCCACAAGCCGGTGGTGGGCAAGCGGCTGTCCATCCAGATGAACTACCTCACCGGTGAGGCGGCCCGGGGCAAGCACCAGTTTTTTCACCGCCTCAGCGCACGGTTGAAAAAACTGTTTTCCCGCAAGCACTGATTCCTTGCGAACCGTCCACGCGATGCCTTCACCCGTCAAGAGTGTCCTGGTGGTCAAGCTCACCTCCATGGGGGATCTGGTCCAGGCGCTCCCCGCCCTCAGCGACGCGGCCCGCGCCGTGCCCGGCATAACCTTCGATTGGGTGGTGGACGAGGCCTTCGCCGAAGTGCCCCAGTGGCACCCGGCGGTGCGCCGGGTGATCCGCACCGCCCACCGCCGTTGGCGCCAGTCCGGGTTCCTGGGAGGGGGCGAGCTGAAGGGCTTTTTGCGCCAGTTGCGGGGTCAGCGCTACGATGCGGTGATCGACACCCAGACCAATCTCAAGAGCGCCCTGGTGACCCTGCTGGCGCGGGGACCCAAGCACGGTCCCGACCGCGCCACGGTGCGTGAGAAGCCCGCCCACTGGGCCTATCATCACCGCCATGCCATTCCCGTCCGGCAATTGGCCATCGAGCGCTGGCGGCAGTTGTACGCCCGGGTGCTGGGCTATCCCCTGCCCGGGACGCCGCCGGACTTTGGTCTCGCCCATGGCCGCTGGCCTGAGCCCCCGGGGCTACCGGAGCGGCCCTTCCTGGTGTTCGTGACCAATGCCAGTTGGGACAACAAGTACTGGACCGTGGACCACTGGCGGTGGATGGTTCATCGCGCGGGGGCCGAGGGCTGCCAGGTGCTGCTGACCTGGGGCTCGCAGGTGGAGCGGGAGCGCACGGAAGCCCTGGCGGCGGGCCTGGAGAACGCCCGGGTGCTGCCGCGCATGGGGCTGACCGAACTGGCGGGCGTGCTGGTGAAAAGCCGTGGCGCCATCTGCATGGACACCGGGCTGGCCCATGTGGCCGCGGCCCTGGGGGTGCCCACGGTGACCCTCTATGGCCCCACCGATCCCACCTTGATCGGCGCCACCGGCAGCCACTCCCGCCATGTGGTGGCCAGCGGTTTTCCCTGCATTCCCTGCTACCGCCGCGATTGCCGGGTGCCCGGCTACCGGGGGCCCGAGGCACAGTGCCTCAAGGGCATAACGCCGCAGCGGGTGTGGGAAGAATTTCGTACACTCACGGCAGGCTGATGACAGGTTGGTTCCCATGAAACTGGAATTCCCGCGGTTCGACAGGGCACAGGTGCTGGTGGTGGGGGACCTGATGCTCGATCGCTATTGGTACGGTGGCGCTTCCCGCATCTCCCCCGAGGCGCCGGTGCCGGTGGTCAAGGTGAGCCACCGGGAGGATCGCATCGGCGGCGCCGGCAATGTGGCCCTCAACATCGCCTCCCTCGGTGCCGGAGCCAGCCTGGTGGCGGTGGTGGGGCGCGACGAGGCCGCCGAGGCGCTGCGCACCCGCCTCGATAGCGCCGGGATCCACTGTGACTTCCAGGTGTCCGATACCCATCCCACCATCACCAAGCTGCGGGTGGTGAGCCGCGGCCAGCAATTGCTGCGCATGGACTTCGAGGAGGAGTTTGCCCCGTCCGATTCCGCCGAACTGCCAGACAAGACCGCCGGCCTGCTCGCCGGGGTGCGCGTTGTGGTGCTGTCCGATTACCGCAAGGGCGCCTTGCGGGATCCCTCCGGGCTGCTGGCCCTGGCAAGGGCCAGGGGTATCCCGGTGCTGGTGGACCCGAAGGGGGACGATTTCGGTTGTTACCGGGGCGCCACGCTGCTCACCCCGAATCTCCAGGAGTTCGAGGCGGTGGCCGGTCGCTGCGCCAGCGAGCACGAGCTGGTGAGCCGTGGCCTGGCCGTCGCCGCCTCCCTCGACCTGGAGGCCCTGCTGATCACCCGGGGGGAGCAGGGCATGACCCTGATTCGCCCCGCTCACCAGGCCCTGCACCTGCCGGCCCGCGCCCGCGAAGTCTTCGATGTCACCGGCGCCGGCGATACGGTGATCGCCGTGCTGGCGGCCTCCCTGGCCAGCGGTGTGGAATTGCCCGAGGCGGTGGCTCTCGCCAATATCGCCGCCGGCATCGTGGTGGGCAAGCTCGGCACCGCCACGGTCAGCGGACCCGAATTGCGCCGCGCCATCCAGCAGGAGCAGGGTTCCGAGCGGGGCGTGGTCAACGAGGAGCAGTTGCTGGTGGACCTGGAGGTGGCCCGTGCCCACGGGGAGCGCATCGTCTTCACCAATGGCTGCTTCGATATCCTTCACGCCGGCCATGTGGGCTATCTGGAGCAGGCCCGCAAACTGGGGGATCGACTGGTGGTGGCGGTCAATGGCGATGCATCGGTGAAGCGCCTCAAGGGGGAGGGGCGGCCCATCAACCCGGTTGAGCGCCGCATGGCGGTACTGGCGGGGCTGGAGTCCGTGGACTGGGTGGTGTCCTTCGACGACGATACACCGGAGCGGCTGCTGGCCTTGCTCAGGCCCGACATCCTCGTCAAGGGCGGCGACTACGACAAGCGCAGCGTGGTGGGCTGGCAGATCGTGGAGGGCTATGGCGGGGAAGTGCGCGCCCTGGATTTTCTGGACAATTGCTCCACGACTGCTATTGTTGACAAGGTAAGAGGGGGGGGCTGATTGCGTCTGTCATGGGTTGCCAGTAGTCGCCAGGGGTTGCCGGTAGCTCGGTTCGCTTGAAAAGTGACCCCCGTCACATTAAATTTTACGGCAAGCTTCAAATAGTTGTTTTAGAGTTGTGAAATTTGGTAGATAATTTCGCCATATTTGTCTGCCAGTGTGAAACAACAGGCAAGTTAACTTCACTTCCACTCAAAGAGGGCAAAACAATGCAATCAGTAATGACCAAAACCGGTGTGGCTGCCATGGGCCTGGCTCTGCTGCTCGCCACAGGCTGTGCCACCAACGCCCGCGTCGACGCCGTCGAAGCCAAGGCCAATGCCGCCCAGCAATCCGCTGACGCCGCCATGGCCGCCGCCCAGCGCGCCCAGCAAACGGCTGATCAGGCACTGCGCGCCGCCAACGACGCCAATGCCGCCATCACCCGCCTGTCCGAGAGCGTAGGCCGCAAATAAGTCTTGTTTGCTCTCTCAGGAATCAAAAAAGGCTGCCTTCGGGCAGCCTTTTTTGTTACTGAAGGGAAGCAGCCGGGGTCAGTCCCGGGTGATGTCGATGGGATACCCGAGGTGTTGCGCCACCGCTTCCCGCACCCTGTCCCAGTCCACCTGGATGCCATGGTTGGGGCGCCGCGCCAGGGCCGCCTCGATCACCGGCAGGTACTCCAAGGGCTGGTCCGCGTACTCCTCCAGCTGGGGGTGGACCTCGATGAACAGGCGTCCCTGACGCCAGCCCGCCTTGACCGGCTCATTGACGATGCGCACCGGGGTGCCGGTCCTGACGCCGTGGGCCAGTTCCTCGATATCCCCGTCGTAAAGTCGGATACAGCCGGCGCTCACCCGCATGCCCATGCCCACCCGCTTGTTGGTGCCGTGGAAAAGGTAGCTGGGCACCGAGAGTCGCACCGCGTACTTGCCGAGGGGGTTGTCGGGGCCGGGGGGCACCACCGCCGGCAGGATTTCACCCCGGGAAGCGTAGTCGCGGCGAATGTTTTCCGTTGGCGTCCACGACGGATTGGCCGCCACGCTGGTCACCCGGGTTTCCACCTGGGGGGTTTCCCAGCCCTCGCGGCCAATACCCACCGCGTAGCTGCGCACCGTGTTGATTTCGGGCAGAAAGTGGTACATGCGAAACTCCGCCAGGTTGAGCACGATGGCCTCGCGGTTCTCCTGGGGGATGATGTAGGACAGGGGCAGGGTGAGCTGGGTGCCCTCCCCGGGCACCCAGGGGTGAACGCCGGGGTTGGCGTTCAGCATCTCCCGAAACCCCAGCCCGTAGATATGGCCGAGGGCCACGAAGGTATCCTCGTAGCTGGCGGTATAGGCCATGTTGTGGCCGACCACCTCGTCATTGTTGTCCGGCAGGCGGAAGGTCAATGCCTGGACACTGGCGGGTAGCACCGCGGCAAGGGTCAGGATAGCGGCAAAAAACTGTGGACCGAAGTTGCGTACAGCCATCGATAGGGCTTCCAAGTGTGTTTCTGGTCAAAGCGGCGAATTCTACCAACAGTATCGAAAAATTTGTGCAAAATTTGCTCAATGGCGCGGAAAATTCATTTCCCCGCCGCCAGCGCCGCCCGGGCATTGGCCACCAGGTGCCGAGGGTTGATGGTGCCCACCACCGCGCTGCTCACCGCCGGGTGAGCGAAAATCATCGCCAGGCTCTCGGCCACCCCGTCGCCGCCGGTCCCTCGCGCCAGGTGACCGCTGGCCAGGGCCTTCTTAATCAGCACGCCCCTGCCCAATTCCCGACAGCGGTCCATGACTGGGACTTCCTCACGGTGTCCCAGGTTCCAGGTGACCATCAGGCAGTCGCAGTGTTCGGCGGCCAGCAGGCCGCCCGTCACAGTCTTGGTGGACATGCCAAAGGCCCTGAGCTTGCCCTCGCGCTTCAGGGAAGCCAGCGTCTCCAGGGTGCCGCGGTTGCGGATGATGTCCTCGTCGCCACCGTCCGAGTGCACCAGCACGATATCCAGGTGATCGGTGCCCAGTCGGGTGAGGCTGCGCTCCACGCTGAAGCGGGTGTGGGCGGGGGAAAAATCGAAAAATGAACGGCCGTCGGTGAACTCCTCGCCCACCTTGGTGCAGATCAACCAGCGCTGGCGCTGTCCCCTGAGCAACCTGCCAAGGCGCTCCTCGCTGGTGCCGTAGGCGGGGGCGGTGTCGATCAGGTTGATGCCCAGCTCGAGGGCCAGGGCGAGCAGCTCCCGGGCTGTTTTGTCGTCGGGCAGGGTGAACCCGGCGGGGTACTTGACCCCCTGGTTACGGCCCAGCTTCACGGTGCCCAGTCCCAACAGGCTGACGTCCATGCCCGTGGCGCCCAGTGGGCGGCGCGGCAGAGGTTCAGGCAGACGCATCGGGGACTCCAAAGGCCTGCGCCCAGGGACTGATGGCGACCGGGGGGGCAGGCAGGGGCAGGGCAGGGGCGGGATCACCGGATGGGGGGATACCCCGTTCCGAGAGTCGCTCGCCCACCAGCCGCGCCAGATTGGGCGCCAGGGTCAGCTTGGTGGGCCAGGCGGCGATGGCGTTGAGGGGGCCTTCCCGGGTGGTCGCCCAACTGGCGAACGCCTGGTCCGGTCGCGCCAGGTTGCGCTGGCGGGGCTCGGCCCTGTCCACCGCCAGCACGGCCCACTGGGCCGCGCCCAGATCCAGCCAGGGCATCAGTTCGACAAGCTCGTCGCGGGCGGTGGCGAGCAGTGCTTCATCGGTCTGGCTGGCGCCGCGCTCGGCGAGGCCGCCCCCCAGGTACCAGACCTGGCTGCCGTCAGCCAGCGGGTGGCTGGAGATGGTCAGCCGCGGTGTGGTTTCACTCCCCAGGCAATGGCCGTAGAAGCGATGGGGCAACCGGTGGCGCACCATCACCTGCTTGAGGGGGCGGCGCTGCATGGCGGGGCTGTCGGCGCCGATGGCGGCCAGCAAATCCGCGTTGCCCTGGCCGGCGCTGAATACCCAGGCCGCGGCATCGAGGGTGAAGCCGCCTTCACCGCCATCCGTCACCTGGCACCGCCCATGTTGATTGGTGGCAAGGCGGGCGCGCCGCCAGTCGATGGCGAACAACCGTTCCGCCATGGTGGCGGCCAGGGCGCGCACCAGGCTTGGCGTGTCCACCACCATGTCCACCAGCTTGTAGACGCTGCCGCGAAAGTCCGGTCGGCGAAACAGCTCTGGCAACTCCTCCCCGGCCACCGGGTCCACGCGACCGCGCACCGCCTTACTCGCAAAAAAGGTGCCGAGTCGAGAGGCGAGGCCAGCGCCGGACCACAGGTAGAAATGCTCGCTCAGGGCGCGCACCCCCCGCAGGTCCACATCCCCCTCGCCGCGCAGGCAGGCGCGCCAGTGGTCGGGCATGTCGGCGATGGCCTGGGAGGCTCCGGTCAGGGCTCCCCCCAGGGTGTATTTCATGCCCCCGTGGATCATGCCCTGGCTGGCCAGGGTCTGGTCGCCGCCCAGGGCCCTGTGCTCCAGGAGCACGGCGTTATAGCCCTTGTTGACCAGGTGATTGAGGGTCCAGAGACCGGCGATGCCACCGCCGATAATGGCCACATCAACCCTGTGGGTGCTGTTTCGCATGGCAGGTTCCGTGGGACTGTGCGGGGTAGTATAACGATTTGCCCGGGGCAACAGGCCGCAAACCCTTTGCCATCCCCCAGGCCCGCCGCTATCCTCGCAGCGGGGGTGCCGATTGCCACGATTAGCCTACACTGTCCTTCTCTATCTGTTGATACCGCTGGTATTGCTGCGTCTGCTGTGGCGTTCCCGCCGGTCACCCGCCTATCGGCGGCGCTGGCGGGAGCGATTTGGCCGCGGGCCGGGCTTGCCGGCGGATCGGCAGGTTATCTGGGTTCATGCCGTATCCGTTGGCGAGACACTGGCCGCCCTGCCGTTGATTCGCGCCCTGACGGCCCGCTACCCCGATGTCCAGCTGGTGGTGACCACCATGACCCCCACCGGCTCCGAGCGGGTGCGCGCCGCCTTTGGGGATCAGGTTCACCATGTCTATGCCCCCTACGATTTGCCCGGATCGGTGGGGCGCTTCCTCGACCGTACGCACCCGCGCCTTGCGGTGTTGATGGAGACTGAACTGTGGCCCAACACCCTGGCGGCGTGCCGCCATCGCGGCATACCGGTGATTTTGGCCAATGCAAGGCTGTCGAGTCGCTCGGCGCAAGGCTACCGGCGGTTCGCGCCCCTCACCCGCGACATGCTGCGGGGGCTGGCGGTGGTGGCCGCGCAGACCTCCGAGGATGGCCGGCGCCTGGTGGCATTGGGTCTGCCCGCGGAGCACCTGACGGTGACCGGAAATATCAAGTTCGATGTGGAGATCGACGCCGCCCGCCGCGCCCGCGCCGCCGAGCTCGCCAACCAGTGGCGCGGCGGGACTGGACGGCCGGTTTGGCTGGTGGCCAGCACCCACCGTGGCGAGGATGGCGTGGTGCTCGATGCCTTCGAACGGGTGTTGCTGCGCCACCCCGACACCCTGCTGGTGCTGGTGCCTCGCCACCCGGAGCGCTTCGATGAAGTGGCGGCCCTGTGCCGGCAGCGTGGCTATCGCCTCGAGCGCCGGGGCACGGGTGTGCCGCCGGGGGCCGACTGCCAGATCCTGCTGGGTGACACCATGGGAGAACTGCCGGATTTCTTTGGCGCCTGCGACCTGGCGTTCGTCGCCGGCAGCCTGGTGGATGTGGGAGGGCACAACCTCATCGAACCGGCGGCCTGGGGGGTTCCGGTGCTGTCGGGGCCTTCCCTGTTCAATTTTTCCGAGGTGGCGAGGCTGCTGCTGGAGTCTGGTGGGTTGATCGTCTGCGAGGGACCGCGGGCCATTGCCGATACCGTGACCGAGCTGCTGGAGGATGGCGAGCGGCGCAGGGCCATGGGCGACGGGGCCCTGGCGGTGGCCGAAGCCAATCGCGGGGCCATGGCTCGCCTGCTGGCGGTTATCGACCGGGTTCGATCACCAGGGACGGATCCAGCCAGGCATTGAGTTGGTGGATATCCTCGGGGCTCAGCTGTCCCGCGATCTTTTTCAGCTCCAGGCTGCTGGCAATGTAGTCGTAGCGGGCATTGGCGTAGTTGCGCTTCGCCTGGTACAGGGTGCGCTCGGCGAACAGCACATCGACGATATTGCGGGTGCCCACTTCGTAGCCGGCGCGGGTAGCCTCCAGGGCGCTTTCCGCCGAGGTGATGGCTTGCTGCCTGGCCTTTACCCGCGCCGTGTTGGTCATCACATTGAGGTGCGCGGTGCGCGCCTGCTGGGTGACATTGCGTTGGGTGGCGTTGGCGAGTTCCCCGGCCTCGGCGAATTGGTGCTGCGCCTGGCGGCGCTGGGCGCTGATCAGCCCGCCAGTGAAGATGGGCATTTCCAGGCGCAGGGCCAGGGTGGTGGCTTGGCTCTCGTTCACCGACGGGGTGTTGATAGGATCCCCTTGCAGATTGCGGCCGCGAAAACTCCTCTCCTGGTCGCTGTCCCGGTAGCTCAACGAGCCGGTGAGAGTGGGCAGGTGCTCCGCCTTGCGGGCCTCGGCATTGTGGCCGGCGGCATCGCGTGACAGTTGGGCCACTTTCAGATCGAGATTGTTGCGCAGCGAAAAGAGCACCCAATCCTCCCGTGCCGCGGGTTCCGGCTCCTGTATGGGAAAGTGCTCCGTCAATCCGGCGAGTTGGTAGTGGGGTTGGCCAGTGAGCACCTCCAGGGCCTCGAAGGCCACATTCAGGGCGCCGCGCAGCTCCAGGGTGTTGACATGGGCGTCATCGAAGGCCGCCTGGGCTTCGTGGACATCGGTGATGGGCACCAGGCCCACATCGTAGCGCTGACGGGTCTGTTCCAGTTGGCGGCCGATGGCCTCCTCCTCGGCGATGGCGCTAGTGAGATTCTCGCTGGCGCGAAGCACATTGAAATAGGCGTCCGCCACCCGCAGGATCAGACTCTGCTGGTCGGCGGCAAAGGCTACCCGCGCCTGCTCGCTGACGGTGGTGCCGCGCCGGAAGTCATGCCAGGCGGGGAGATTGAAGATGGGCTGGTTGAGGGAAAGGGTGTACACCGTCTGTTCCGTGTCACCCGAGCCCCGGGAGCCGGACTCCACCTGGTTGCCATCGAGGATGAAAAACGAGCGGGAAAAATCGTCGGAATCCACCTCAGAGTATTCGGCGCTACCCGTGACCCGGGGCAGCAGGCCGGCGCGACCGATGTTGCGAGCTTCGAGTCCCGCCTCGAAGGCCGCCCGTGCCGCCCGCAACTGCGGGTCGTTGTCCAGGGCCAGGCGGTAGATGTCGCTGAGGGTGTTGGACAGGGCGCCCAGGGGGGCGACAAAAATGGCGGCGCAAAGTAGTTTTGTAGCGAACTTCTTCATGGTTCAGCGCATTCCTTGTGGCGGCTTGACAGGGGGTCGAGCCCCGGTGCCATGGGCTCAAGACCTGTAGAGACTACTTGTAGAGACTGCTCGGATTTTCGGCGGCGTGCCTGATGCGGTGTGCCTGAAAAAATGCCGGGCCACGTATTTCGCCCAGCGCCGTCGTCAGTCGATGACACAGGCCCACGATGCTTTTCTCCTTGCTCCTTGCTCCTATCGCCTCGCTGGACGAAAAAGTGGCCGCCCGCGACAATGATCCCAGTATTGTGAAACAGGCCCTACAGACCGGGGCATGATAGCGTAAAGGTGGCGGGGGTGTCTGCCGTATTTACCATCGATTACAAAGGGGTGAGTGGCCAATGGCACTGATTTAAGCCATTTCGGTCTTCGTAGCCCGGTCGGCATCCCGGGGTAGAGTTTTCGAGACACGCCGTAAACCCCCCTCCGGGGTCCGGCCCGCAATCACAGATTGCGTGCGTTCGGCTGCGCACAAAGCTGCGCTTTGTAAACGCTTACCTCACCCCTGGGGGCTCGACGGCGCCATCCCTGGCGCCGACGGTCTCGAAAACTCTACCCCGGAACACGGCCCTACTACCGTAGAGGTGCCCTTAATTCAGTGCCATTGGGGTGAGTGACTGCCCCGAGCTTTTGGAGTATTTATGATCGGCAAGCGAACTTTTTCCCAGGGCGACTTCCAGGTGCTGGAGCGCAGGACCCTGTTCCAGGGGTTTTTTCGCATGGTGGAGTACCGCCTGCGTCACCGGCTGTTTGGCGGTGGCTGGAGCGCCGAGCTGCGCCGCGAATTGTTCGAGCGCGGCCATGCGGTGGGGGTCTTGCCCTACGACCCCGTCAGCGACCGGGTTGCCCTGCTGGAGCAGTTCCGGGTGGGCGCCCTGGCGGATCCGGATGGCCCCTGGCAACTGGAAGTGGTGGCCGGCATGGTCAAGGCGGGGGAGTCCCCGGTGGAGGTGGCGCGCCGTGAGCTGCAGGAGGAGGCGGGGATCGTCGATGCCCGGTTGGTGCCCCTCTACGACTACCTGGTGAGCGCCGGGGGGACAGACGAAAGCTTCACCCTGTTCTGCGCGCTGACGGATTTGCGGGGCGTGGGGGGTATCCACGGCCTCGATGACGAGCACGAGGATATCCGCGTCACGGTGGTGGACCGCGCCGAGGCGATGGTCGCCCTGGAGTCCGGCCAGTGCAAAAATGCGCCTCTGATCATTGCCATGCAATGGCTGGCCCTGCATCATGAGTCACTGAAGGAGCGCCCTTGAGGCCCTTGGCCCGACAAGGGCTGGGTTCCCTAAGGGCAAAACCCTAACCCGGACCTGTTTCTCGGTGCCTTGGCGGGCGCCGCTTCAGGTACGCCACGAGACTAGATGCCACGAGACTATATGCCACGAGACCATGCCAGTGCGCTACAAGGTTGATTTCAAGGGCTACATGGCCGATTGCGAGCTGAATTTTCAGCGCCTGTTGACCCTGTGCCCGGGCCTGGATGAAACGCTGGTGGTCCGTATCGCCATCCCCGGTCGCGATGGCAGGGAATTCGTCATCCGCGTGCTGGACCGCGCCCGCTACACCACCGAGCTGGAAATCCACGAGGGTGGCCAGCCCGCGGTTCCCTGGCTGGCGCTGCCGGCCATGCGGGTGCGGCTCTACCACGACGCACGGCTGGCGGAAGTGGTGGGTTTCGATGGTGTGTGGCGAGTGCGTCCCCGCAACCCCTACCCCAACCGGGTGATGCACCAACCCGATGAAAAGGCCCAGTGGAACCGTTTTCTTGCCGAATGGTTGTCCAGCGTCGCGGACAGTGGTTATGCTGTCACCAGGCCCTTTGTCACCATCGACTGAGGCATCGCAGCCCGCAATCCAGCCAGGCCCCGAACCGTGCATAATGCCACCGCCGCGGACCGCCCGCTCCGCATCGCGCAGATCAGCGACTGCCACCTGGGGGCAGAAACGGACTTTTGTTTGGCGGGGGTGCGCCCCTACCGCAGTTTTCACGAAGTGCTTGACCGTCTCCGGCTGGAGGCAAGCAACATCGATCACATCCTGGTGACGGGGGATATCGCCGCCAAGGGGGTGGCCCCCGCCTACCAGTTGTTCAGCCTCGGCATGCGCTCCCTGGGGCTTCCCTACAACTGGCTGCCCGGCAACCACGACGAGTTCGCCCTGATGGAACACCACAGCCAGTTGCCGGATTTCGAGCCGGTGGTGGCGGTCGGGGCCTGGCGCCTGTTGTGCCTCAATACCGCCGTGCCCGGCCAGGTGGGCGGCTATCTCGACGAGCAGCAGTTGATGGAGATCGAGGCCATGCTGGAAGCCTGCGCCGATCACCCGGTGGCCCTCTTCATGCACCACCCGCCGACCGCTGTGGGCTGTCGCTGGCTGGATCGCCAGCAGGTGGCCAATGGCGATGCCCTGGCCGCCGTGGTGCGTCGTCACCGAGCCGTCAAGGCCCTGTTCTGTGGCCATGTTCACCAGGCATCCCAGGTGGAGTTTGCCGGTCTTCCCCTGTATAGCTCGCCATCCACTTGCTTCCAGTTCGCACCGGGCAGCGACGAGTTCGCCCTGGCCACCGACCCGCCGGCGTTCCGCTGGATTCACCTGCATGTGGACGGGCGTGTCACCACCGGCATCACCGCCATCGAGGATACCCAGGAGCAGGTGGATCAGACCATTGTTGGGTATTGAGACAGCGACTTGAGCGCGTTGCCGGGCAAGTGCTCGCCGGACCTGGCTATAATCCGCGCTGATTTTCCCGGAGCGTCCCATGCACCTGCTGTATCTCCACGGTTTCAACAGCTCACCCGGCTCCCACAAGGCTCTGCAACTGCGGGACTGGCTGGCGCACAACCATCCTCGGGTGCGCTTCGAGTGCCCGCTGTTGAGCCCCTATCCGGACCGCGCCATGGCCACCCTCGAGGAGGTCCGCGCCCGCTCCGTCACCCCCGACAGCCTGGTGGTGGGCAGTTCCATGGGCGGTTTCTACGCCACCTGGGTCTCCCAGACCATGGGCTGCAAGGGGGTGCTGGTGAATCCGGCGGTGCGCCCCTGGCTGGGGCGGGATTATCTGCTGGGCCGTCAGCGCAACTTTCACACCGGCGAGGAGTACGACTTCGAGCAGCACCATGTGGATGCCTTCGTCCAGGGCGAGGTGGACCCCCTGCCCGAGCCGGGCAAGCTGTGGGTGCTGTTGCAAACCGGCGACGAAGTGCTGGATCATCGCCACGCCCTCGACAAGTACCGGGATTGTCGACTCACCGTGGAGCAGGGGGGAGACCACGCCTTTCAGGGCTTCGAACGCTTTTTTCCGGATATTCTCCGGTTTTGGACTGAACAGACGATATGAGCAATTACACCGCGGAAGACATCGAGGTTCTCACCGGCCTCGACCCGGTGCGCAAGCGCCCGGGTATGTACACCGACACCACGCGCCCCAATCACCTGGCCCAGGAGGTCGTCGACAACAGCGTCGATGAAGCCCTGGCCGGTCACGCCCGCAGGATCGATGTGGTGCTGCATCGCGACGGCTCCCTGTCGGTGACCGACGACGGTCGCGGCATGCCGGTGGATATCCACCCGGAACAGGGCGTGCCCGGGGTGGAAGTGATCCTCTCCACCCTTCACGCCGGCGGCAAGTTTTCCAATAAGAACTATCAGTTCTCCGGCGGCCTGCACGGGGTGGGCGTGTCGGTGGTGAACGCCCTGTCGTCGCGCCTGGAGGTCACCATCCGCCGCGACGGCAATGTCCACCACATGGCCTTCGCCAACGGTGACAAGGCCAGTGAGCTGGCGGTGGTCGATACCTGTGGCAAGCGCAACACCGGCACCCGGGTGCACTTCTGGCCCGATCCCAAGTATTTCGACTCGGTGAAATTCTCCCTGTCGCGGTTGCGCCATGTGCTGCGCGCCAAGGCGGTGCTGTGTCCCGGCCTGGAGGTCTCGTTCCTGGACGAGGCCAGCGGCGAGGCGGAGACCTGGTTTTACCAGGACGGCCTCGCCGACTATCTCACTGGCGCCACCGCCGAGTGGGAGACCCTGCCGGCCCAGCCCTTCGTGGGCGCCTTCGCCGGCAGGACAGAGGCGGTGGATTGGGCGGTGCAGTGGCAGCCGGAGGGCGGTGCGCTGGTGCAGGAGAGCTATGTCAATCTGATCCCCACCGCCCAGGGAGGCACCCATGTCAATGGTCTGCGCACCGGCCTGCTGGAGGCAATGCGGGAATTCTGTGAATTCCGCAACCTGCTGCCCCGCGGCGTCAAGCTGACCCCGGACGATATCTGGGATCAGTGTAGCCATGTTTTATCCTTCAAGATGAGCGATCCCCAGTTCTCAGGCCAGACCAAGGAGCGACTGTCTTCCCGGGAGGCGGCGGCCTTTGTCTCCGGCATCGTCAAGGACGCCTTCAGCCTGTGGCTCAACCAGCACACCGCCGATGCCGAAAAGCTGGCGGAACTGTGCATCAGCAGCGCCCAGCGGCGCCTGCGTACCAGCAAGAAGGTGGCCCGCAAGAAGGTCACCACGGGTCCCGCCCTGCCCGGCAAGCTGGCGGACTGCTCCAGCGGCGACTCCCTGGCCAGCGAACTGTTCCTGGTGGAGGGGGACTCCGCCGGCGGTTCCGCCAAGCAGGCCCGCGACCGGGAGTTCCAGGCCATCATGCCCCTGAGGGGCAAGATCCTGAATACCTGGGAGGTGGATGGCGCCGAGGTATTGGCTTCCCAGGAGGTGCACGATATCGCCGTGGCCATTGGCGTCGACCCGGGGGCCAGCGACCTGTCCCAGCTGCGCTACGGCAAGATCTGCATCCTCGCCGACGCCGACTCCGACGGCCTGCACATCGCCACCCTGCTGTGCGCCCTGTTCGTGCGCCACTTCCGCGACCTGGTGGAGGCGGGCCATGTGTTCGTGGCCATGCCGCCCCTCTACCGCATCGATCTGGGCAAGGAAACCTTCTACGCCCTCGACGAGGCGGAGCGGGATGGCGTGCTGGAGCGTCTCGAAGCGGAGAAAAAACGCGGCAAGCCCCAGGTCACCCGCTTCAAGGGGCTTGGAGAAATGAACCCCTTGCAACTGCGGGAAACTACCATGGACCCGAACACCCGCCGCCTGGTGCAACTGTCCATCGACGACCGCGCCGGTACCGAGGAGATGATGGACATGCTGCTGGCCAAGAAGCGCGCCGCGGATCGCAAGGCCTGGCTGGAGAGCAAGGGCGATCTGGCGGAAGTGCTGGTGTGATTTTCTGCCGCGCGGCACCTTGGGGAGCCACCGAGAATTGCCTGTGGCCAGCGGTTTTCAGCGGCGCCCTCAATCGATACCCAGGGTTCCCTGAGGTGGCGCCGCGGGTTTGCCGCTGAAGCCCCCCGCCGCCAGGTAGCCGCCGTCCACCGCCAGGGTCTGCCCGGTGATGTAGGGGGACAGGTCCGACATCAGAAAGGCCACCGCCTTGGCAATGTCCTCCACGGTGCCGCGCTTCTTCATGGGTACGATGGCCATGGCCTCTCGCTCCCTGTCCGGATCCCCCAGCGGCAGGCGCGGCGTGACGATGGCCCCCGGCGCCACGGCGTTGACCCGGATGCCGTGGGGGGACCACTCCACCGCCATGGTGCGCACCAGGTTGAGCAGGCCCGCCTTGGCGGCGCCGTAGGCGGCGTGAAAAGGCGCGGAACGGACCCCGTCCACCGAGGCGATGGCCACCAGGCTGCCGGCAGCCTCCCTGGCCAGCAGGCTGCGCGCCACCTCCCGGGCCGCCACGAAGAAGTAGCGCAGGTTGCGGTGGTGGTCCTTGTCCCAGGTGTCCAGGGCCATGTCCACCAGGGGGCTCCACGCCGCCATGCCCACCACCGAGACCATGCCGTCCAGGGCGCCGAATTGCCGTTCTATGGTGCCGATGGCGACCACCAGTTCCCGGTCGTCGGTGACATCGGCGCGCACCGCCATGGCCTCGATGCCGCTCTCGCCAAGCTGAGCGGCAACCCGTTCGGCGCGCTCGGTCGCCACATCCATGACGGCGATATGGGCCCCCAGGCTGGCCAGCAAGCGGGCGCTTGCCTCCCCCATGCCCTGGCCGCCACCAATCACCAGCAGGCGTTTGCCCTCCAGCCCGAACAGGGATTGCTGTGTCATGGTTTTGCCCTGTGGTTCATGGCTTGGCTGGCTTCCGGCGTTTTCCCCCAGTATTTTTGGGTTGCCGAGCGCTGCTCCACCTGGCGAATACCCTGCTCGAGCCCGGTGGCCACCCGCGAGGCGCCGCGTCTCTTCAACTCGGGGATGACCCGGGTGCCCAGCAGCTCGATGGAGCGCATCACGGCGTCGTGGGGTAGGTAGCCGAAATTCACATAGCACAACAACTGGTCAACGCCGATGGCCTCGTAGTGCAGCAGCTTCTCCAGGCACTCGTCGGGGGTGCCGACGATGACCATGTCCTCGCGGTCGAATTCGGTGATGTCGAAGTCACCGCGGGCGCGTGCCTCCAGTAGCGGAAAGGCCTGTGCCTGCTGCTCCGGGGTGAGGTGCGCCAGTTCCCACTTGAGGTGGAATTCCGCCAGCCCCTTGTACCACCACCACATGGAGTCCCACAGCCTGTTGGTGGCAAAGTCGTCGCGGGACTCGGCGCAGTGCACCAGGGTATAAACGCCCACCTTGTTGGTGTGAACACTGGTGAGCGGGGTGGCGGTTTTCTGGGCTTCGCGGTAGGCGTCGATCACTTCCTTCAGGCGATCCAGGGGTTGCATGATGCTGAAGCACAGCAGGCCGCAGCCGTTTTCGCCGGCCATGGTGGCGCTGGATTCGGTGGAGGCCGCCATCCAGGCTGGCGGGTGCGGGTATTGATAGGGCTTGGGGGTGACCATGCGTTTGGGAAAGTCCAGGTACTCGGAGTGCTCCTCGTAGTATTCCTGCTCCCACATGCCCACCACCGTGCGGGCGGCGGCCTTGAGTTTTTCCTTGCTGTTGGGGATATCCACGCCGAAGGCGGTCTGTTCCATCGGAGTGGAGCGACCCATGCCCCAGATGGCGCGCCCCTTGGACAGCAGATCCACCGTCGCCACCTTTTCCGCGACCCGCGCCGGGTGGATGAACTCGTGGGGCATCAGCGCCACGCCAAAGCCCAGCTTGATGTTGCTGGTAATCTGGGAGAGCGCCCCGAGGACCACTTCGTTGCAGGGCATGTGGCTGCGGTTTTCACGGAAGTGGTGCTCCACCAGCCATACGGCCTCGAAGCCCAGCTTGTC
>JBJHDJ010000007.1:0-22275 GCA_050486485.1 Porticoccaceae bacterium | reverse complement strand
TCCCCGCGGAATTCCAGATCCTCACCGTGCTGTTTGTCTTTGCCGCGCTTTTCCTGGGCGAGATTCACCGTTATTACGACAAGATCTGGTGGTGGGACATGGCGCTGCACGCCAGCTCGGGGCTGCTGCTGGGTATTTTTGGCTTCCTGCTGGTCTATGTGCTCAATCAGGATGAGCGCATCCAGCTCTCCATGCGCCCCCACTTCGTCGCCCTCTTCGCCTTCATGTTCGCGGTGACCGTGGGCACCCTGTGGGAAATTTTCGAGTTCGCCGCCGACAGCCTGCTGGGCACCAATATGCAAAAGCCCATGCTGGGGGACGACTCCGGCCTCACCGACACCATGTGGGATCTGATTCTGGATGTACTGGGGGCGATGATCATCAGCCTGCTGGGCTGGTGGTACATGGTGCGCGGAGAGCGCTCCTTCATCGAGCACTGGATACACAAGTTCGTATCCAGAAATCCCAAGCTGTTCAAAGGCATGGGGGAGTGAGTGGCATGGAACACCAACTGGCGGTCAAGCTGCCGCACCCTCTAGCCGGCTCCCCCCTGCCCGGCCTCGGCCTCCTCGATCCTCGCCCGCAGGCCTTCAAAGGCCTCGAACGTGGAAAGGAAAATATCCCCCGATAACCGCTCCGCAAACCGGTCGTGTTCCAACTGGCGCCTGACCATGCCCTTCACTTCCGCCAGGTGCAGCTGGATACCCTGGTCCATGAGACGTTCGTTGAGCAGGTCCAGCATGTCCATGGCGGTGGCGTCGACACTGCTCACCGACGACATCACCAGCACCAGGTGCTGGGTTTCGGGCTGCTCCTCGAGAGCCATCAGAATGAACTTTTCCACGGCTTCCGCGTTGCCGAAAAACAGATTCTCGTCGACGCGCAGGATCAGCACATCGCGGCGGGTCTCCACTTCGTAGCGCCGCACATTGCGGAAGTGTTCCGTGCCCGGAACCCGCCCCACCACCGCGATATGGGGGCGACTGGCGCGCCATACCAGTGTCGCCAGGGACAGGCCGATGCCGATGCCGATGCCCGCCTCCACGCCGGCCAGCAGCACCCCGAGCGCGGTGCCGGCCTGGGCCAGCCCCTCGGCACGGTCGTACCGCCAGTTGTCCCGCAGGGAGCCCAGGTCCACCAGGTAGAGGGTACTGACGATGATGATGGCCGCCAGCACGGTCATGGGCAGGAGACTGAACAGCCCCCCGGCAAAAAGCAGTACCAGGGCGATCAACAGGGCGGCGAAAATGCCCGACAGAGGCGTGTTCGCGCCGGCCTCCACATTGGCCGCGGTGCGGGAAAAACTGCCCGCCACCGCCATGGATCCGGACAAACCGCTGGCGAGGTTCGCCGCTCCCAGTCCCAGCAGCTCGGCATTGGTATCGATGCGCTCCCTGCGCCGGGTGGCGAACGACTTGGCGATGGAGACATTCTCGACGAAGCCCACCAGGGCGATGGCCAGCGCCGGCAACCACAGAACCCCCAGCAGGGACCATTCCAGGGTGGGCAAGGACAGGGACGGTAGTCCGGGGGGAATCGCCCCCACCACCGGCACCCGGTCACCCCAGCCCATCAGTGCCACCAGGCCACTGCCCCCCAGCAACACCAGTACCGGGGTGAGCTTGCCTGCCATGGCCGCCCTGTCGGCATCGAGGCCGAGGCGTGCCAGCAGGGGTGGCAAGCCCCAGCGGGTCAGCCACAGGGCGAGCAGACTGCCGACGCCAATGGCCGCCACCAGGGGTTCGTAGTCGTTGATGCTTGTCAGCAACTGGGACAGCAATTGCAGGGCGTTGTCGCCGCCGCTGTCGATACCCAGCAGTGGTCGTAACTGGCCGATGAGAATGAGCAGCGCCGCGCCGCTGATAAAACCGCTGATCACCGGGTGGCTGAGGAACTGGGCCATGGCGCCGAGCCGCAACAAACCGAACAGAAAGAGCAGTCCACCCGACATCAACGCCAGCAAGACGGCGCCGGCGAGATACTCGGCGCTGCCCGGCGCCACCACCGGCGACAGGGCCGTGGCGGTCATCAGGGCGATAACCGCCACCGGACCCACCTGCAACACCGGGGAAGAACCGAACAGGGCATAGGCCACCAGGGGCAAGACACTGGCGTACAGGCCCAGGTGTGGCGGCAAACCCGCCAGCACCCCGTAGGCCAGGGCCTGGGGCACCAGCATCAGGGTGACGAGAAACGCCGCCAGCAGATCCCCCGGTACCTTGTCGGCACGGTAGCTGCCGAGCCAGGGCGCTACCCTGACCAAGCCGCGCCAGCGGCGCCGCGGCTGTTCGGCGTGAGACTCAGCCCCGGACACCGCGGCGTTGCTCGATCAGTTCATACACCCCCATGCCCGCCACCATGGCGGCGACGAACACCAGGGCCTTGGTTTGCGCGGCTCCCACCGCCACCAGGGCGGGACCCGGGCAGAAACCCGCCAAACCCCAACCGACACCGAAACCGAGACTGCCGAGCACCAGGGGGAGATCGATGTCGCGGCGTTCCGGCAGTTTCAAGGGGTCCCCCAACAGGGTGAGAGTGCGTTTGCCGGCGATGCCGAAGGCCACCAGGCCAACCGCCACGGCGCCGCCCATCACCAGCGCCAGGGAGGGATCCCAGTTGCCGGCAAGATCAAGAAAACCCAGCACCTTGGCGGGATTGGCCATGCCGGACACCAGCAATCCAACGCCAAAAATCAGCCCGGCGACAAAGGAAACCGTGAGTTGTCGGCCCATGGTCATACCCCCAGCAGATGGCGAATCACGAACACCGTGACAAAGCCGCTGGCCATGAACAGCACCGTGGCCACCAGGGAGCGCGGTGACAGTCGCGAGATACCGCACACGCCGTGACCGCTGGTGCAGCCGGCGCCATAGCGGGTGCTGATGCCCACCAGCAGGCCGGCGGCGATCAGCACCGGGTAGCCCGCTTCGATGTGGATGGGCGGCAGGGCCCTTGTCAGCTGCCATGTCAGGGGTGCGGCAATGAGGCCAGCGACAAAGGCCAGGCGCCAGGTGGTATCCCCGGAACGGGGGCGCAGCAGACCGCCGACGATGCCGGAAATACCGGCGATGCGCCCGTTGACCAGCACGAACAGCGCGGCGGCCAGGCCAATCAACAGACCCCCCGCCAGGGCGGACCAGGGTGTAAAAGCTGACCAGTCAATCGTCATCGGTATCTCCTTCCCGCGCGGGCGGGTCATGGCTAACGGGCGCCATGGCGGCGCCACAGTAAAGATGGTAGAGGAGCTCAAGCATTGCCAGGGCGCGACTGTCCGCCACCCTGTAGTGGATGCGACGCCCCTCGCGGCGGGTGCGCACCAGCCCCTCGCGGCGCAATACGCCAAGCTGCTGGGACAAGCTGGGCTGATGAAGCCCGAGGCGCTGCTCCAGCTCCCCGACGCTGAGTTCCTCCTGGCTGAGCAGACAAAGCAACAGCAAGCGGTCCTCGTGGGCCAACCCCCGCAGCAACTGGCAGGCCTGTGCCACGGTGCGGCGCATCTCGTCCACATCAATCTGGTTTGAAGTGTCCATCGCTGGAATCCGGCGCGGGCTACGGATAGATTATAGAACAAATATTATATTTGTTTGTATATTGTTAAGGCCCGCTCATAAATAATGGGCCCCTCATAAATAAGAAGATTCACAAGAATGTAGCGAGCGGGGGGGAAGCGCCGCGAGTCGCGCGGTAGTTTTTCGGGGATTTCTTGATTTCGCGATCACGCGGACGGCAATGGCGTTCGCCAGGCCGGACCGGGAAGCAGTATCGATGCCCCGGCCGGGTGCGGAATCACCAGGAGAGACCCATGCCATCAAGCATCTCGCGGAGTCTGGCTTGGCGGTGGCAGGGCGCCGGCAATACGGTCGGCTCCCAACTCCATGCCCGATTCCAGGCACCAGGGACCATCGTGGGTGTTATCCGCCTTGTCATCAACCGATGGGCTGGGGAGGTTCAGTATTGCCGCGGCTTCCCGATAGAGATCTGGACGGTAGCAAGTCGCCGCCAGGTGATCGATCACCTCATCGGACAGTACCTTGCCGAGAATATCCGCGCAGCCCCGCGCCAGGAGTCGGGCATGGGAGCGCCAGGGAAATCCCGCCTGGTAACGGTGGAAAATCTGGAAATCGGGCATCGCCAACGGCGCAAGGTTGCGGGCCAGGGCAAACTGGCCGGTCAGTGCCGGTAGCAATACCCGCCGGGGCAGATCCAGGTAACGCTGGGCGCTGAGCAGTTGAGCGACCACCCGTCTCTGCTCGGGTTCCGCCAGTCGCCGCTGGGCCTCCATCAGGGCGAGTCTCAGACGCAGGTGGGTAACGGGATGCTGACCGTGCCAGTTCTCGGTGACACCCAGCACCTTCTCCGGGGCATTATTCCACAACTGATAGCCGGTGGCCGCCACCACGCCGATACCCTGTTGCACCGCCACGCTGTTCCACGGCTCGCCCACGCAAAAGCCGTCGATGATGCCGCGACCGAGGCTATCGCACATCTGCTCGGGGGGCAGCACAATGATGCGCAGATCCCGGTCGGGATCGACCCCGCCACTGCGCAGCCACAAGCGCAGCTGGATACTGTGACTGGAAAACGGGTGGACGGTGGCGAAAGTCAGGGGCTGATCCCTGTTGCCGTCGAGAAATGCCCCCAGGGCCCGTGACGATTGATGGGGGGCAACCCCACCTGGCTCTCCCAGCGCCAGCCGATCCCACAGACTGGTGGCCAGGGTCAGGGCATTGCCATTCAGGCTCAGGGACAGCCCGGTCAACAGGTTCGCCCTCAGTCCTCCAGCGCCGTGGCTGGTCATCAGTATCAGCGGGGACAGCAACTGGGCCGCATCCAGCTCCCCCACCACCAAGCGGTCGCGGAGGTTGGCCCAGGAGACCTCCCGGTGCAGCTCCACTTCCAGGCCATACTGCCTGAACAACCCCAGTTCGTGGGCAAGAATCAGCGGGGCACTGTCCGTCAGGCGCATGAAACCAAGCCGCACAAACGCTTTTTCAGCAGGTGCAAGGGACATCAATCTTTCCTGTTATGGTCGGGTGACAGAGTGGAAATCACGGTTCTGGCAACCACCGGCAGGCGCTGGTTGTTGTCCATGGCCAGCTTGGTGAGCAGGCGATGGGCGGCATCCTCGTCCAGCCCGCGCTGGGTCATCAGCAGGCGCTTTGCCTTGTCAATCAGGTTGCGTTCCTCGAGCTCGGCGCGAGTGCTGTGGAGCTCCTCCCGCAGGGACTGGAAGGCGCGAAACTGCGCCATGGCCACATCGATGATCGGTTTCACCTGGTCCGGGTCTATGCCCCCCACCAGGTAGGTGCTGATGCCGGCACTGACCGCCTGGCGGATGTAGTCCGGGTCGTCCTCGCGGCTGAACATCACCACTGGCGTGGGATTGTGGTGATTGATGATGGCCAGGCTTTCCAGCACATCCCGGTCCGGGGACTGCAAGTCCATGACCACTACATCGGGGCGGTTTTTTTCAATCTGAAACAGCAGGCCCGCGGCCGAGGGAATCACCATGGTCACCTCGAAGCCACAGGACAACAGCCGCTCCTCCACCATGGCGGCCCTCTCCCCGTTGTCATCCACCAGCATGACCCGCAACGGGGTCGACTCAGCCGTCGACATGGTTTGACGCCATGGGTGATGGCAGGGTCGGGGCGTGGGATGGCGGTCCGCGGTGATGGACTTGTATCGGCATGGAGTGACTGGTTCCCGTCGGTCCTGGGGTTGGCGATTGGCGGATGACATGCGGGGAAAGCCATCTCACCCTGGAAGTTATACAAATTCCGTACCAGCGTGAGGTTCCAGGAGTAGGCTGAACAAGCCAGATGGCGACGCTTGGCGTGCCAAGGCGCCAGAATCCTGCGCCTGAGGGCGCGACGGATCGGTGCGCGACAATGGCCCATGGCACGGCTCCCGCCTCAGGCGAGGCACCATCGTGGCGCACGGCCCAAGCATTCCCCTTGATGTACGGGAAACCGGCGGGTGGGCACCCTGCCTGATTGGCCGACCGCCTGGCAGCGAGGGTAGAATAAGCTAGTGCCCCACTGACCAGCCCGATGAACAACAGAGCGCTTTCCACCGCCCACCAGAACCTGCGCACCCTGTGCCTGATCCGCCTGATCCCCCTCGGCGGCCTTGGCCTGGCCAGTCTGTATTTTTTTCTCTCCGGTCACATGGCCCTGCCCTGGACGCCCATCGTCCTGCTGCTAGGCCTGTTTGTCCTGCAAATCGCCTTTTCTTGGTGGCGCAGCGGCCAGCCCAGGCCGATCGGCGATGGCGAGTTCTTTGCCCAATTGGTGGCGGATGTACTGCTGTTCGGAGCACTGCTCTATTTTACCGGCGGCGCGTCCAATCCCTTCGTGTCCTACTTCCTGGTGCCCATCACCATCGCCGCCATCACCCTGCCCCGCCGCTTCACCCTGATTACCGGGGTGCTGTGCCTGGCGGCCTACAGCGCCCTGCTGTTCTGGTTCGTGGAAGTGCCCGATCTCGCCCCCATCCAGGCCCACCACCACGGGGCGCCCGGCGAACTCAACATGCATATCATCGGCATGTGGGTGAACTTTGCCGCCAGCGCCCTGCTGATCATCTGGTTTGTCACCCGCATGGCGGAGGCGATACGGGTGCGGGACGAGGCCCTGGTTCGCCAGCAGGCGGCCGCCACGCAGCAGCGCCTGGAGGACGAACAGTTGCTGGCGGTGGCCACCCTGGCGGCCAGCGCCGCCCACGATCTGGGCACGCCCCTGAATACCGTGCGGCTGATCGTCGACGATCTGCGCGGAGCGGCTGTGAAAGGTCACGACCACCAAGGCGATGACAGGGATCTGCGCATCATCAGCGATCAGGTTCACCGCTGCCAGGAAACCCTACGCAAGCTGGCGGATACCGCCAGGGCCTACTCCCGGCAGGAGTTGGTGGCGACGACGGCGGACAGGTTCCTTACCGACCTGGTGGAGCGCTGGCTGTTGATGCGTCCCGATGTCCAGGTCGCGGTGACCCGCGACGGTGACGGCGGCGGTCTGCCGGTCAAGCTTCACCCCTCCCTGGTGGCATCCATTCACAACATTCTCAACAATGCCGCGGACGCCAGCCCGCAACGGGTCGACATACATGTGCAACTGGACCCGGCCTGCGCCAGGATGATCATCCGCGATCACGGACCCGGCATCGACCCGGCGAGGCTCGCCGGCAACAGCCTGGGACACTCGGAGAAAGAAGACGGACTCGGTCTTGGGCTTTTCCTGTCACGGGCCATCCTGGCCCGCCATGGCGCGTCCCTGGCCATCGAAGCGCTCAACGATGGCGGCACCCGAGCCATCATCGAACTGCCACTGACCCGGGAAGCCGCCGACCACCACGGAACAGGGGAATAGTGATTTGACGCACGACTACCTGATCGTCGATGACGACTGCCTGTTTGCCGAAACCCTGGCCCGCAGCCTGGAGCGCCGTGGCAACCGGGCGCGCGTTGCCGCCAGCGGTGTCGACGCCGGCAGGTTGTGCAAAAGCGATCCACCGCAGAGAATCATTCTCGACCTAAAGCTTCACCAGGAATCCGGCCTGCACCTGATAGCGGAACTGCGCGACCTGGCACCCGGCTGCGCCATCGTGATGTTGACGGGTTACTCCAGTATCCCCACCACGGTGGAGGCCATCAAACTCGGGGCCACGGACTACCTGTGCAAGCCGGCGGCATTGGATGACATCGTCGCCGCCTTCGATCGCCGTGAAGGCAATCCAGCCATTGCCCTGCCCGTCAGTCCGCACTCCGTGGATCGCCTGGAATGGGAGCACATTCAGCGGGTGCTGGCGGAAAACGACGGCAACATATCCGCGACCGCCCGGGCCCTGGGCATGCACCGTCGCACACTGCAACGCAAGCTGCACAAGCGGCCGGTGCGGGGTTAATCGCCTTGGGGACCTCTGAAAAATGTAGCGAGCGGATCGGGGCGCGCAGTAGTTTTTCAGAGGTTCCTTAGTCCATGCCCTGGATCAATGCCACCAGCCGCTCCACTTCCTCCGCTTCCCGCTCGACGGCCTCGCGCCCCTGGGGGATGCACGCCTCCGCCCGGTCGAAGTCCATCAGGCCTATGTCCCCCACCCGGGGCGTCAGGTGGATGTCGGGAGGCTCTCCGGCCATGCGCGAGCGGGTGATGCGATCCTGCATGATATCGATGGAGGCGACGATCACATCCAGCAAGCCGGGCATGGACATATCCTCCTTGTCCCGGTCGGATGCCAGATAACGCCCCAGGTTCAGCCCCAGACGCCCCTTGATGCGTCCAGCGAGGCCTGTCAGCAGGCCGCTGTTGTCATGGTTGTCATCGTTGTCATCGCCATCGGCGCGGCGATCCCTGCGTCCATAGCCGCCGCGAAGCCGGAAATGCTCACCCCTGAGGTGGCCGCTGAGGTCGACGGCGATGACGATATCCGCCCCCATGGCCCGCGCCATCGACACGGGCACCGGATTGACGAGACCGCCATCCAACAGGAAATCGCCGTTGTGGCGCGCCGGCGCGAACATCCCCGGCAGGGAAATGGAGGCGCGGCAGGCCGCCATCAGGGAGCCCTCCCGCAGCCACACCTCCCGGCCCGAACCCAATTCGGTCGCCACGCAACCAAACGGAATCGATAAATCATCCATCTCGGGATTACCCACCACATCCTCGATGGCGTCCATCAGGGTGGCGCCCCGTAACAGTCCGCCACCTGGTGGCCAGGCGTCCATGAGCTTCAAGATGTCGCGACGACGCAATGTCCCAATCCATTCTTCGAACGGGTCGAGGCGGCCAGCCGCCAGGGCGCCGCCGACAATGGCGCCCACCGATGTGCCGGCCACCAGGTCGGGCCTGATACCCCGTTCGTGGAGGGCGCGTATAACACCGATATGGGCCCAACCCCGGGCGGCGCCGCCGCCCAGCACCAGGCCGATTCGGGGTTTGCGGTTCACCATGATCCCTTCCGCGCAAACTGACTAAAAACCATTTAAAAGCAATATATTAACCAACAAATTTACGAGCATTTCTGAAGATCCTCATCCAGGGGCCAAACTCGCCCCAGTGATCGGGATGCCAGGAGTTGGTGACAGTGCGGAACACCCGCTCGGGATGGGGCATCATGATGGTGACGCGGCCATCCAGTGACGACATACCCGTGATGCCGCCCGGAGAACCATTGGGATTGGCGGGATAGGTTTCAGTGACCGCCAGGTGATTGTCGATAAAGCGCAGGGCCGTGGTACCGCTGCCCTCCAGCCGCGCCAGGGCCGCGGCGTCGCTGAACTCCGCGCGGCCCTCGCCATGGGCGACGGCGATGGGCATGTGGGAACCGGCCATGCCGGACAGCAACACCGAAGGGCTTTCCTCGACCCTCACCAGGGAGAAGCGCGCTTCGAACTGCTCCGACAGGTTGCGCACGAAGCGCGGCCAGTGATCGGCGCCCGGGATCAGCCCCTTGAGGTTGGACAGCATCTGACAGCCGTTGCACACACCCAAGGTAAAGGAATCGTCGCGATTGAAAAAGGCCTCGAACTGGTCGCGGGCCTGGCTATTGAAAAGGATGGTCTTGGCCCAACCCTCGCCAGCCCCCAGCACATCCCCGTAGGAAAAGCCCCCGCAGGCCACCAGCCCCTTGAAGCCGCCGAGGGTCACCCGCCGCGCCAGTATGTCGCTCATGTGCACATCGACGGCGTCGAAACCCGCCAGGTAAAAGGCGGCGGCCATTTCCACCTGACTGTTGACCCCCTGCTCCCTGAGGATGGCCACCTTGGGACGCTGTCGGGCCACCAGGGGCGCGGCGATGTCCTCCGCGGGGTCGAAGACCAGGGAGGCGCTGAGTCCGGGATCCTCGCCCAGCAGCGCTTCGTACTCCTGCTCCGCGCACTGGGGGTTGTCCCGCAATTTTTGTATGCGGTAGCTGGTTTCGCTCCACAGCCGCCGCAGATGGGCGCGACTGGCGCAAAACACAGTCTCGCCACCCCTCGTCAGGGTGATATTGTCGTCGGCGGCGGGCGCGCCGACGCGGGAGACCAGGCTGCCCAGGCCGGCATTGGCAAAGCGCCCCAGCACCTTGTCCAGTTGGCCATTGGCCACCTGGAGCACCACGCCCAGCTCCTCGTTGAACAGGCTCGCCAGGGTATCGCCCGCCAGGGCATCGAGGTCCACGCGCAAGCCGCAATGACCGGCAAAGGCCATTTCAACCAGTGTCACGAACAGACCACCATCACCGCGGTCGTGGTAGGCCAGCAACTCACCGGCGCCAAGACATTCCTGGAGCACGCCGAAGAAGGTCTTGAAGCGCTCCGGAGCGTCCAGATCCGGCGGATCATCGCCGAGCTGACCATAAACCTGCGCCAGAATGGAGCCGCCCAGTCGGCGACGCCCCGCCGACAGGTCCACCAGCAGCAATTCACTCGGCCCCTTGTCGCGGCGCAGACAGGGTGTCAGGGTCAGGCGGGCATCGCTGACCGGGGCGAAGGCGCTGATGACCAGCGACAGGGGCGCCGTTACCGCTTTTGGCTGACCATTCTGTTGCCAGGTGGTGCGCATGGACATGGAATCCTTGCCCACGGGAATGGTGATGCCAAGCCGGGGGCACAGATCCATGCCCACCGCCTCCACGGTGCGAAACAGCTTTTCATCCTCCCCCGGATGGCCAGCGGCGCACATCCAGTTGGCGGACAGTTTGATATCGGACAACCTGGCAATGGGCGCGCAGGCAATATTGGTGATGGCCTCGCCGATGGCCATGCGGCCGGACGCCGGAGCATCGAGAAGCGCCAAGGGCGTGCGCTCGCCAATGGCCATGGCCTCCCCGGCGACACTGTCATGGCTGATGGTGGTGACCGCGCAATCCGCCACGGGCACCTGCCAGGGCCCCACCATTTGGTCGCGGGCCACCATGCCGGTGATGCTGCGGTCGCCGATGGTGATCAGAAAGCTCTTGCTGGCCACCGCCGGGTGGCGCAACACCCGCTCCACGGCTTCCTCGAGACGGATGGCAGTACCATCGAAGGGACGGGTCTGGGGGCGATGGCGGTCGGCGTCGCGGTGCATCTTGGGGGGCTTGCCAAACAGCACGGACATGGGCAGGTCCACGGGCCTGGCGTCGAAGTGACGATCGTTGACCACCACCATGCGATCCACCACGGACTCCCCCACCACCGCGTGGGGGCAACGCTCCCTGGCGCAAATGGCCTCGAACACAGCCAGGTCGGCGGGGCGCACCGCCAACACATAGCGCTCCTGGGCCTCGTTGCACCAGATCTCCAGGGGCGACATGCCGGGCTCGTCACTGGGTACCTGGCGCAACTCGAAAATTCCACCGCAACCGCCATCCTTCACCAGTTCCGGGAAGGCGTTCGACAGCCCGCCAGCCCCCACATCGTGGATGAAGGCGATGGGGTTTCTGGCGCCCAGTTGCCAGCACTGATCGATCACCTCCTGACAGCGGCGTTGGATCTCGGGGTTCTGTCGCTGCACGGAGGCAAAATCCAGCCCCTCGCTGCTGGCGCCGGAGGTCATCGAGGAGGCGGCGCCGCCACCGAGGCCTATGAGCATGGCCGGGCCGCCCAGCACGATGAGTTTGCAGCCGGCCTCGAAGGGGGGCTTGGCGACATGGTCCTCGCGGATATTGCCGTAGCCACCGGCGATCATGATGGGCTTGTGGTAGCCGCGCCGCTCGCCGTCAAAATCCATTTCAAAAGCGCGGAAATAGCCACACAGGTTGGGACGACCAAACTCATTGTTGAACGCGGCGGCCCCCAGGGGGCCGTCGATCATGATGTCCAGGGCGCTGACGATTCTGTCGGGCCTGCCGTACTCCACCTCCCAGGGCTGGTGGAATCCGGGTATGCGCAGATTGGACACGGTAAACCCCGTCAGCCCCGCCTTGGGCTTTGAACCGCGACCGACGGCCCCTTCGTCGCGGATTTCACCGCCGGCGCCAGTGCCGGCGCCGGGAAACGGGGCTATGGCGGTGGGATGATTGTGGGTTTCCACCTTCATCAGAATGTGGATGGGCTCGCGGTGAAACTGGTAGGAGCGGGTTACCGGGTCTGGATAGAAGCGCCCAGCGATGTGGCCGGCCACCACCGCGGCATTGTCCGCGTAGGCGGACAGCACATTGTCGCCCCCCTGCTGGTGGGTATTCTTGATCATGGCGAACAGCGAGCTTTGCTGTTCCTCGCCGTCGACCGTCCACGAGGCATTGAAGATCTTGTGGCGACAATGCTCGGAGTTCGCCTGGGCGAACATCATCAGCTCCACATCCGTGGGGTTTCTGCCCAGGGCGCTGAAACTGTCGTTGAGATAGTCGATCTCGTCATCGGCGAGGGCCAGCCCCAGCTCGCTGTTGGCCGCCACCAGGGCTGGCCGCCCGCCATCCAGCACATCCACGGTGGCGGGTGGCCTTGGGGCCAGGTGACGAAACAGTTGCTCGCCATCCGCCAGATGGTTGAACACCACCTCCACCATGCGATCGTGGAGCAAGGGGGCGATCTGCTGGCGCTGGGCCGAGGAACAGGGCACATGGCCGTGGAGGTGGAAGGCCAGTGCCCGCTCCACGCGCACCACCTTGTCGAGGCCGGCATTGTGAATGATATCCGTGGCCTTGCTGGACCAGGGGGAAACCGTGCCGGGTCGCGGCGCCACCAGGAACAGATCCCCATCCAGCGCCTCCCGTTCCAGGGTGGGTCCGTAGTTCAGCAGGGCCTCGAGCACCTTGTGTTCGTGGGGGTCCAAGGGGGCCGACAACTCCGCGAAGTGGACATACTCGGCATACAGGGAATGGATGTCCGGGTTGATGTGACGCAGGGAGTCGAGCAGTTTCTGCTTGCGGAAGGTGGAAAGTGCCGGCGCGCCTCGCAGGGTCAGCATGGGTCGAAAGTCTCGTGTCGGGGAGCGGTGGAAGTGGCGCATTGTACTGGAATCGACAGGCCACTTCAGCATGGACAGTCCCCGTGGGCACCACCTCCCGGGCCGGTGCAGCCTCTCACGGCAGTGGTGCTGAACAGTTGCCTCAACCCATCCCCGCCTCTACCCTTGGCGCATCTCAGGCCACCGTTGGCAGCCATCACTTCATGCGAGCCCTCACCCCGGGTATCCACCTTGCCATCAAGCGACTGGTCGTCGGCATCACGGTGCTGGCGTCCCTCGGTCTGCTCCATGGCAGCCAGGAGATGTCGTTGCTGGACAGCATCCTGGCTCGCGGGGAACTGCGCATGGCCACCAGGCCCGGCCCGCTCACCTGGTACGAGGATGGCCGCGGAGCCAACGGATTCGAATACCTCTTGGTACGGGAGTTCGCCGATCGGCTGGGGGTGGAGCTCAAGGTGACCACCACCGCCACCCTGGGGGGCATCTTCAACATGCTCGGCGGACCCAACGCCGACCTCGGGGCCGCGGTGCTCACCGTCACCCCCGATCGTGAAAGGCGCATCCGTTTTTCGGACCCCTATGCCGAGACCGTGCAAATGGTGCTGCACCGCCGGGGAACCCGTGCACCGGCATCGGTGGAGGATCTTGTCGGGCGCGAGTTGGTGGTCATTGCCGACAGCTCCCACGAAGAGCGCCTGGTGGAATTGCGGGAAGCCTACCCGGCCCTGGCCTGGCGGCGGCTGGCGGACGCGGAGATGCTCGACCTGATGGAAATGGTGCACCGCGGGGAAGTGGAGTTCGCCATCATCGACTCCACCACCTACAACGCCAACCGCAACCTCTACTTCAATGCCCGCGCCGCCTTTGAGATCAGTGATCCGCAGCCCCTGGCCTGGGCGTTTGCCTACCACGGCGACAGTTCCCTGATCAGGGCCGTCAATGCTTTCCTGGAGGATATCCGTGGCAGCGGTCTGCTGGACGAGCTGAAGCTGCGCTTCTTCACCGGCATCGAGGATTTCTCCCTGTCCAGTTCCCATGTGTTCTTCCAAATGGTGGAAAGCCGCCTGCCCCAATTCGAGGAATCCTTCCGCCGGGTCGCCGAGGAGACCGGTATCGACTGGCACCTGCTGGCGGCCATGGCCTACCAGGAGTCCCACTGGAATCCTGAGGCGGTGTCCCCCACCGGGGTCAAGGGGTTGATGATGCTCACTCGGCGCGCGGCCAGCGAGGTAGGGGTCACGGATCGCACCGATGCCGAGCAGAGTCTGTGGGGAGGCGCCCACTACTACCTGCAGGTCAAGGACAGGATTCCCGCGCGCATCACCGAACCGGACCGCACCTGGTTTGCCCTGGCCGCCTACAATGTCGGCCTCGGTCACCTGGAGGACGCCAGGGTGCTGACCCAGCGCGCCGGCAAGAACCCCGACCTCTGGCAGGATGTCAGGGAACATCTACCGCTGCTGCAGCGGCGCCAATATTACAGCACCGTTCGCCACGGCTATGCCCGCGGCAACGAGCCGGTGACCTTCGTCGCCAATATCCGCAAGTACATGCGGATTCTCCAGTGGCGCAGCAACGAGGAGGAGCGCCGGGAAATGCGCGTTCCAGAACCCATCGAAACCACGCCGGAAAAGTGGGATCTGCGCAGTTTCATGACCCTGTGAATAACGGTATATCCAGAGCGCGCGGTTAGCAGGCTGTTGGGCACCCTCTGAAAAACCACCGCGCGACCCGATCCGCGCCCTCGCCTGCTCGTTACATTTTTCAGTGGTTCCCTAGCTTCGTCGCGGCTGTCGACCGGTTCCCCTACCATTGCTTGGCATGGAATTCACCCTCCGCCCACCGGGTCCCGATACAGGAAACTCCAGCTGCCGCACCAGGGGGTACTCTCCTGCAACGGGGAGCGGTGACGGCGGAAAGAGCACAAACTCCCCCAGAGCCCGGCAAACTCCCGGCAAACTCCTTGAATCCGGCATCCAATGAGGGTACAAATAGAGCCTTCGGGGGCCGCGCCCCGAAAAATAACCATTATTCAGTGAATTGTTCCATCACAAGATAACAAGATAAACGGGGGGTCCGACACCATGGATAGCAGACTGCGGCATTTCTTTTTTGTTCTACCTTTGGCGCTATTGATCAGCATCCGGGCGGATGCCCTGGAACTGAACGGCGTCGCGCCCTTCTCGGAACTGGGCAACGAAATTTTTCTCGCCGCGCTCTATGTGGACAGCCGCACCAGCGATACCGGGCAACTGTTTTCCAGCGCCCGGGAGCGCAAGATGGAGATTCGGTTTTCCTCCAGCATGTCGCGGCGTCGCTGGTCCACCAACTGGATGCAGAGTATCGCCATCAACGCCAGCCGCGACGCCTTGACCGCCTCCGCCGACGAACTCTCGGAAATCCTCTCCGCCTTTGCCGACAACCTGTCCCACGGCGATCGGGTGGAATTCCATTATGTGCCGGAGGCTGGCACCCATATCCGCATCAACGGCACCACCCTCGCCCGCGGCAAGTCATCGGAGGTCTTCAACCTCTTTCTTGCCGCCTGGATCGGCTCCGTTCCTCCCACCAGTGGCTTTCGCAATGCCCTGCTGGGCCGCGAACCCTCCACGGCGGAGCAGGATCGCTTCTACCTCCTGGAACCCTCGGCGGCGCGCATGGCGGCGGTTCGTCCATGGGCCATCGACGAACCCGAAGCCGAACCTGTGGCCGAGCCCGAACCGGTGGTCGAGGCCGAGCCGCCCCCGCCGCCCGAAGTTGAACCCCCTCCCACCCCGGTGGTGGAAACTCCGGTGGCTCCCGTGGAGGAGCCCGCCGCGGAACCCGTGGTTGAAATAGAGCCCGCGCCCGAGGAGGCCGTGGCGCAACCCGCGCCGGAGCCCGAGCCGGCTCCCGTCCCACCGGCTCCCGAGCCCGCCGTCGCGGCCGTGGATGAGTTGGAGGACGAAGGTGAAGTCGATCTGTCGGTGGAGGCCATTCTCGCCCAGCAGGAATATGCCACCAACCTGATCCGCAAGATCTACGGCCAGGTTCAGTACCCTTCGGTGGCGGTTCGGCGCAACCAGGAGGGCAGCGTGAGGATGCGCCTGACCCTCAACACCAACGGTTCCATCGCCAGCTTGACCATGGTGGAGGAAGCTCCCCACGGCAGCCTCAACACCGCCGCGGAAAGGGCCATTGTGTCCGCCGCGCCCTTTGATCCGCCACCGGCGTCCCTCGGAAATTCCGGATTCGAGATCGAAATCCCCATTGCCTTCCGGCTCACTTCGGACTGAAGGCACCTCCGTCACTGGCGACACCCTGAATTCAGCCCGGGGCCATTCGGCCCCGGGAATCACCGACTAACCATCCTTCCGTTCCCGCTCATCAATCTCCTTCATTTCCTTGAGAACTTCCGCCAACTCCTCTATGCCACGGGGCGTGAACAGTTGGCGTCCTCCCCGGTACTCCCGCTCGGCAATGGCCAGACAGCGCCTTTGGATGGCCGCCAACTCTTCATCGTGACGAATGGGAACCCCGGCGAACACATCCCAGTCCGATTCAGTGGCGCGGCCACTGACAATCAGCTCCAGCAAGGTCATGAGATTGCGTCGCTCCACCCGGTAAACCGGTGGTCCAACGCGCATGAACACCAACAGGGCGATCGCCACCAGTGCAAATGTCAGCAACAGGGTCAACAGATAGGTCATGGGCCCATCTCCACGTCAGGTTTCCATCATCAACCATAGCATCACCGGCACCAGCACCAGGGATAGCGCCGTGGAAATCACCACGGCGCTGGCCACCGCGCCCGGCGAGCGATCGTGCTTGAGGGCAAAGAGATAATTGAACACCGCCGCCGGCATGGCGAACTGCAGTATGAGAATCTTGGCGGGCAAGCCCTCGACACCCAGGGCCAGGATCACCCCGAGGGCCACCATTACTCCTCCCGCCAACCTGCCCGTGGCCAACAACAGTCCCTGGCGCCAGTTTCCGGCATCCAGTCGCGCCAGCGACACCCCCAGGGTAATCAGCATCAGCGGGATGGTCATGCCGCCTAGCAGATCCACCGTATTGGCCGCCATGGCGGGCAACCGCGCGCCACTGGCCACCAGGAACACCGCCACCAGGGTGGCGTAGACCAGCGGCAGGCGAAAAAGCAGGGCCAGCCGCTGGCGGTGACTCAACCCCCGGCTCAACACCATGTCGCCACTGACGAAATGGATCAGAGTGGTCACCACGAAAATCACCAGGGCCAACGCCAATCCCTGTTCGCCAAACGCGAAATAGCACAGTGGCAAGCCCATGTTGCCCACATTGGGTACCGCCATGGGCAATACCAGCACCGGATCCATGCGCAGCAGCTTCAATACCCCAAGTCCCAGCACCGTGGAAATGGCCAAAATCAGTACCGTGTAACCCGCCATGGTGACAAACTCGTCGAACACCATGTCGCTGCCATTGATTGTCGCGACAACCAGGCAGGGAGCGGCTATATTGGTAATGACGCGGGTGACGAATTCCGTGGCATAGTGGGATGGCGTCCTGCCCCAGCCATAGCCAAGGGCAATGCAGATGAGCACCGGCGCGATAACATTGAACAGCGCTGCGAACATGGGCCTTCCTGTAGGGTTCGGCGTAACACCACCCGTGAATGTCGATCTCGATTTACAAAATGCCAGGGGAAGAGGAATATTGACATTGGCAGGCTGGCCCAGTGGCCTTCCAGCAACGGCGCTCCCATGACGAGTTCAGGCAGTGACCACCATGATCCCGACAGCGCATTTTCGCCATCTTAACAGTTCGCCCCTGTCGCTGGTGCTTGCCCTGTGCCTGCTGATGTCGGGCACCGGCTCCACCCTGGCGGTGACGCCGTCTCCGGTCGATGACAGGCTTGTGGAAGGCACGGTTTTACCCGACCCCCACAGCGAAGTGGACGCACCGCCCGACAGTTCCCGGGTCGATGACGAGGAGATCCCGGCGCCTGACCCTGGCGGCTATCTCGACGACGGCGAGGCGGCCGACCCGGATCTGGTCCTGGAATCCAGCCTGGAGGAGCTGCTGGAAGCCTACCTCCACCAGATCGACCGCCTGCAAACCCTCAGCGACACCTACGACCATGGCCTTGCCGAATCCTATAGCGGGCTTGCCCAGTTACTCCAGGCCCAGGGAGACCACGAGAGCGCCATCGACACCTACCTCCAGGCCATGCACATCGAAAGGGTCAACAATGGTATCTACAGCGTCAGCCAGGAACCCATGCTGAGGGGCATGATCGATTCCCACCTGGCCATGGGGGACATGGATTCGGTCTCTGGCCAGTTCGAGCAGTTGCTATGGCTGTACAGCAAGGGTTACGGCGAGAGCGACCCTCGGCTCATCCCCCTGGTGGCCGAGATCAGCGAGTGGCACCTGCAAGCCTACGCCAACAACCCCAACCGCCGCGGCATCAGTCACCTGGTGCGCTCCCATACCCTTGTGGCGAGCGTGGTGGAACGGTTCAACCAGCCGGTCGCGGGGGGGACGCTGACCATGGTGCCCCTGCTGCGCAACCTGGTGGTCACCAATTTTTATCTGGCGGATCACCAACGGCGCTATCCGGTTGGCTCCCGGGAGGGCTTCTCCATGCGCGCCTCCATGGCGGGGATGCCGGAACCCCTCACCCAGGATGAAGTGCTGATGGTCAACAGCTACCACAATGGCCGCCGTGCCCAGGAGCGGATTGTCGCCACCGTGCTGGCCGACCCGGCCGCCACCACACTCGACCGCGTCACGGCCCTCGAGGATCTCGGGGACTGGTACCTGCTGTTCGGCAGGGCCGATTCCGCCCAGCGAGCCTATCGCCAGGCCTGGCAACTGGCCGCCGAGGATCCCGACACCGCCCGCCACCTCGACGACCTGTTCGGATCGCCGAGGCTGATCACCCTACAACCCACTGGCGTCAAGGCGGCGCCAGCCACCCTGGAGGACAATGACCAAAACATCAGGATCACCGCCCGCCTCGCCATTGGCCCGCGCGGTACCGTCAGAGGATCGGAGATTGTCGGGCTGCCAGCCGAGGAAGCCGACAGCGTATCCTCCTGGGCAACCCGGGAGGTGCGAAGACTGCGCTTCCGACCACGGCTCGTTGATGGCAACATGACGGGCAGCGACGGCTTCGATGTCGCCCTTGTCCTGAGGCAGGAATAGGTATCAACCATGAAGTACCCATTGATACTGGTGGCGGTGCTGGCCGTTGCCGGCTGCCAGACTCAGCAGCAGGCCCCGCAAGCGCCCCAGCCACCGGCTTCCGCCGGGGGCGGTCCCGGGGACAGCGCGCCCTCCCCCGCGGCTCGGCCCAGCGCCGACCAGACCGCCGACCGGGATGATGGCTCCGACCCCGGCAGCGCGCAGGCGACCAGCCCGCCATCTCCAGGTCAGTCGGGCAGCATGGAGACCACGACCGGTGCCTACCCACTGGAGGATATCCCGGGCAGCGACACTGCCCGTGCAGGCAGTGAAACGATTGGCGATGACATGGACCCTGGCGCCGGCGTCGCCGGAGGCTCGCAATCCGCCTGGCCGGGTAGCGGCGGTGACGCCGTGACCAGTGACGAGCAAATCGAAATGCTGGACGGACAACTGAGCGAATCCCTGGCTGGCTTCGATGCCATGATTCTGGGCGAGCGCGCCGCCATCGCCGCCATCGCCAACAGCCTGCCGGCCTCCGCGACCCAACGCCACGGTACCGTCGAGGACGACGGCGACCACGGCGCCGGCGGGGGCGGTCCCCTGTTTGTGGAAGGAGATTTGAGCGAACCCGCTGGCGTGATCGCCGGTACTGGCGACGGGGATGGGGAATCCGGCGACGACCATGAAGGCGATGCCCGGGCCACGGCATCGCGAACCGCCGCCGGCGTGGCCGCGGGCGGACGCTCCCACGGCGAGGTGCCCCCGGATCTGGTGGACGGCAGCGACGACGATATCGTCGCCCGCCAGATCCGGGAGGCCGCCATGAATGAGCCGGACCCGGAGCTCAGGGAAAAGCTCTGGGACGAGTACCGCAGATACAAACAGGGCGGCTGACAACCCATGAGCACTTACTCTTCGATAGGCCCGGCCCACCCCCTGCCGACATGCTGGTTGGCTTTGCTGCTCGCCCTGACATTAGCCATCGGCGGTTGTGGCACCACCACGGTCAAGTCCACCGCCTACACACCCCTCAGCCAGGAGAGCACCATCATCCCGGAGGTTGAGTTGCTGGATGTGGGGGTGATCCCCTTCAATCCCGGCATCGATGGCAAGGTGGACGACACGGTGCGCCCCGAGGTGCGCAACGCGGAGTCCCGGTACCTTGCCAGCCAACTGGTGGCTACCCTGCAGAGCAGCGGGGCCTGGGGGCCGGTGCGGGTCATTCCCGATTCGAACAGCGTGGTGGACCTGACGGTGGAGGGCAAAATCCTGCACTCCGATGGTGAGCAGCTCGCCCTGGCCATCGTCGCCCGCGACAGCAGTGGCCGTACCTGGCTCGACAGAACCTACCGGGAAGTGGCCAGCGTCTATGCCTACGATCGCCGTCGCAGCCAGCCCCGCGACCCCTTCCAGGGTATCTACAACCGCATCGCCAACGACCTCATGCAGGCCCGAGACCAATTGCCGGCGGGACGGGCCGTGGAGTTGCGCACCCTGTCGGAACTGCGCTTCGCCCAGGACTTCGCTCCCGAGGCGTTTGGCGAGCATGTGAGAGCCAACCGCCGTGGCGAATTGGAAATCGCCCGTCTACCCGCCGAGAACGACCCCATCATGGCCCGTGTCCAGGCCATCCGCGAGCGTGACCACCTGTTCATCGACACCCTCCAGGAGCACTACGACACTTTCCAGCGCCGCATGGATGCCCCCTACCAGAGTTGGCGGGCGGAGAGTTACCAGGAGGTCATCGCCACCCGGCAACTGAAACGGGAATCCAATGCCAGGATGATCGGTGGGGTGGCGGCCGTGGCGGGTGGCATCCTGGCGGCGGGTTCCAGCGACGGATCGACTCGGGTCGGTGGCATGATGGCGGCGGGGGCCGGCGGCATGATGGTCAAGAGCGCCCTCGAGAAACGCCAGGAGGCTCAGATGCACATCGAAGCCCTGGCGGAACTCGGCGAGTCCCTGGAACTGGCCCTGGAGCCCCAGGTGATCGAACTGGAGGACCGCACCATCACCCTGACAGGCAACGCCCAGGCCCAGTATGTTCAGTGGAAAGAAATTCTCAGGGAGATTTACCATGCCGAGCACGGCATTCAGTAACCGTTAGATGTCAGATCGTCGTACCGAAAAAATACAGCCCGCCACCATTGCCCTGACCCGCCACGGCGAGGAGGATGGCGCGCTCCCTTCCCCGGGGCGGTCATCTGGCGGCAGCCGGGGGTGGCTGATAACCCTGTCCTCGCTGCTGTTGCTGGGAGTTCTCGCCGTATTGTTGCTGGCTCCCCAGTGGCTGGCTCCACCCGTGGTGGAAGGCCCCGTGGTGGAAGGTACTGCAGCGATGACAACGGTGCCCTCCGCCACAACTCCACCCGCGGCCTCCCCCTATAGCGAGGCGGAGCTTGCCCAGGCTCGGCGGGATGCCCAGGATATTCTCGCCAAACTGCTCAGCGCCCAGCAGGCCCTCGAGGACGCGCGGGTGGAACTGTGGGCCACGGAGACCTTCGCGGCGGCGAGGGACCTGGCCCTGGTCGGCGATATTCACTATCGCCAGCGGGACTTCGCCACCGCCCTGGAGCACTATCGCCAAGCCCTCGGCGCCCTGCAAGCCATCGCCGATGGCCTGCCGGAGCACCTCGCCGGACTGATGGCGGAGGGTGCCAAGGCCCTCGACAGAGGCGATGAAGCAGCGGCAACCGAGGCCTTCCAGGGGGTATTGGCCATCGAACCGGACCATGCCGGTGCCCTTCAAGGCCACCAGCGGGCCCAATGGCTACCCCGCACCCTGCGACTGCTGGCGGAGGCACGGCGCCTGCAGTCCGAGGACCGGTTGGATGAGGCCGCCACGACCCTGGAAGAACTGCTGAGCCTCGACGCCGATCACGCCACGGCACGCCAATTGTTGGCGGACATCGGCGAGACCCGTGCCGAACGGCGCTTCAATACCGCCATGAGCGAGGGTCTGGTGGCCCTCTCCGCGGACCGGCTGGATGAGGCCGCCAGCGCCTTCCGCCGCGCCCTGGCCATACGCCCTGGACATGCGGATGCCGAGTCCGGACTCGCCCAGGCCACCCGCCGCCAGCGCGCCAATTTGCTCGCCAGCCAACTGTCGGAGGCCGCCACCCTGGAGAGCCGGGAACAGTGGCGCGAAGCGACGGATCTGTACAGCCGGTTGCTGGCGAACGATGACAGCCTGACGCAGGCGCGGGTGGGGGAAATTCGCAGCCGCGCCCGGGCGGAGCTGGATGAGGCCATG